>CAZFBU010000041.1:19286-28200 GCA_964517175.1 uncultured Saprospiraceae bacterium | reverse complement strand
AAAAGCTGTTTCGGATCTGGCTTATTCTGCTCCAACTGGATTTAATCTTTTGGAAAAGAAATCTGCAATAACTTTATCATCAATATCCTTATTTCTTGGCATAGCTCTTTGTTCGTCTATATATTCCTGAATTGTTATATACCACGGAGAGCCTTCTTCATGGGTAGCATTTGAAAGTTGAATTGCTGAAAATTCAGCATATAAATCCCAGATAGTTTCTAAAAAATCAACCATTTCTTTGTCTTTAACCATTGGTGTCTCTCCCCAGAAATTTTCGTACAATTTTGTGATTTGCTTATTGCCGTAATGTTTGAAGGCATCGTATAAGGAAGGAATTACCGGTCCAAACTGCCATGCTTCTATCGTCTCGTCAATGAGCGGTTTTTTATACATTGCCAAATACCAGCCATGTGCAAAATAGACCAGTTTTTGCAGTTTCATCGGGCTGAGTTCTACTTTTTCTCGTTTGCTTTTTTCGATAAAAAAATTAGCGACGGCGAATGTTGAGATCATGGTTTATTCAGTTTTAGAATAGATGGTTCAAGCATATTGTCATTTCGATTGCACTCAAGGCAAGCCTAAAAATAACCAATCGTAAGAATATAAATACAAAAAAATGTAAAATTTGGTCGTATCACACATTAAATTTTTAATTCCAATCACCTGTTCTCCTTGATTGCCTCCAGATGTTTTTTCAGTTCCATCTCATCATAAATAAGCACTTCGCGCACCTTGCTGCCTTCGCTCGGACCCACGATGCCCATCGCTTCGAGTTGATCCATGATGCGACCGGCGCGGTTGTAGCCAAGCTTCAGGCGGCGCTGAATCATGGAAGTGGAGCCGTGCTGGTTTTGCACGATGAGTTGCGCAGCTTCTTCGAAGAGCTCATCCACGTCGGCGTAGCGCAGGGGTGCAGCGGCGGACATTTCTTCGTCCGCGTGAAATTCCGGCAGGAGGTAGGGCTCCGGGTAGCCGGTTTGCTTGGCGATGTATTCGATCACGCGTTCCACCTCCGGCGTATCCACGAATGCGCATTGGAGGCGTACCATGTCGCCCGCAACGGACAGGAGCATATCCCCGCGCCCGATCAACTGGTCGGCCCCACCGGCATCGAGAATGGTGCGGGAGTCCACTTTGGAAGCGACTTTATAAGCGATGCGCGCCGGGAAATTGGCTTTAATGACTCCGGTGATGATGTTTACGGACGGTCTTTGCGTGGCAATAATCAGGTGAATACCAACTGCCCGCGCCAACTGCGCCAGACGCCCGATCGGCAATTCGATTTCCTTGCCCGCCGTCATAATCAAATCGGCAAACTCGTCGATCACCAGCACGATGAACGGCATAAAGCGGTGTCCTTTTTCCGGATTGAGCTTTCGTTGCACGAATTTTTCATTGTACTCCCGGATGTTTCGGGCAGAAGCCTTTTTCATCAGGTTGTAGCGCTGATCCATTTCGATACAAAGCGAATTGAGCGTGTGAATGACTTGATTGGTCTCGGTGGTGATGGGCTCCTCCTGGTCGGGCATGCGCGCGAGGAAGTAATTTTCCAGGTCGCTGTACGGGAACAATTCCACTTTTTTCGGGTCGATCAGCACCAGCTTCAACTGCGACGGGTGCTTTTTATACAACAGCGACATCAGAATCGCATTGATACCCACCGATTTACCCTGACCGGTAGCGCCCGCTACGAGCAGGTGCGGCATTTTCGCCAGATCAACGACAAACACATCGTTGGAAATGGTTTTGCCCAGTGCGATCGGCAGGTCCATTTTCGCATTCTTGAATTTGGTGGATGCGAGCACTTCTTTCATCGAAACCACCTGCTTTTTCTTGTTTGGCACTTCAATACCGATGGTACCCTTGCCGGGAATGGGCGCGATGATGCGAATGCCCAGGGCTGCCAGGCTCAGCGCAATGTCATCTTCCAGGTTTTTGATGCGGGAAATACGCACCCCGGGCGCCGGTACGATTTCGTAGAGCGTGACCGTCGGACCAATGGTGGCACGGATTTTCGTGATCTCGATTTTATAATTCAGCAGGGTTTCAATGATCTGATCTTTATTCTGCTCCAGCTCTTCGCGGTCGATTTCGAGTTTGTCATCCGAATAATCTTCCAGCAATTGCAGGATCGGATGCTCGTACATCGAAAGCTCCAGCGTCGGATCGTAAGGTTCGCTATGATTCTGATTATCAGCGGCTGCAGCCAATGCTTGATTACTTGGCACGGATGCCGGGCCGGGCGTACTTTCCTGCTCGTCTCTGGGGTTTACCTCGTCGAATGGCGCTTCAATTTCCAGTTCCGCGTCGCCCGCTTTAAGGGATTCGGGCTTTTTATTTTTATTTTCATCCAAAGTAAAGGACAATTGCGATGGCTTCAGCGTTTCGATTTTGCCTTCTTCCAGCGATTTGGTGTCGGATGGGCTCGGCTTGGACTCTTTGGAGGTTGCCGTGCTGCGGGAGGCGCTGTTGAGCGCAGCGGCGGTGCGGCGGCGTTGTCGTCCGGGCAATTTACCCGCTACCCAGTCGGTGATGTATTCCCGCGTTTCTTCGATGGCTTCTTTGAACGTCAGATCTCGGAAGTTGGGGTTGAATGACCAAACGATGACGCCGGCAATGGCAAACAGGATCAGAATAATGAATCCCAGAATGCCTACAAAATTGACCAGCCACTGGCTCACCGCCGCCCCGAAGGCACCGCCCCAGGGAAATTCGGCATTGCCGACCAAAAACTCCAGAATAACCGAAAGCAGCAATATCCAGAGCAGCGCCGTGCGCACGCGCGGAAAATAAACCTTGAAGGGCGTGCGCCAGATCAGCCCCATGCCCACTTGTCCGAGGATGTAAATGAACAGAAACGAAGCGACGCCAAAGCCCCAGTAAAAGAAGATATTTGATACGATAGCGCCCAGGCGGCCCAGCCAGTTTGCCATTTCGATGTTGCTGGCGAGCAACTCCCAGGAGAAGCGCAGCACTTTGTCCTGATCGATACGCCAGGTAAATAGATAAGAGAAAAATGAAATAAACAGATAAAAGGCGAAGAACAGCAGCACCATGCCAAACAATTTTGGGATGCGCTCATCGTTCAGGCCCAATTTCAATTTAAGCTGATTGAGGTTACTTTTTTTTCTTCTTGCCATACGCGCGGTCTCAGAGTATTTGGTGATGGGTGATAGCTGATAGCCCATCGGTGATAGCTCATGGCTTTTGGCTATGTTCATCAATCACCAATCACATGTTTATACAAAAATAGGGATTAAAAATTGGAAAAAGGAACAAATTCTCAAAGGAACTTTGTTTTGGATGTAATTAAAAAAATGATTTTTAATCAACGATTTGGTGATTTTTTATAAAAAATATCTTATTCAAAATGTAGGGGCATCTAGCGTTGCATACATCTTTAGTGTATCTTTGCTGACTGTTTTGCACAAAAGCAGCAAAGTCATTCAACTATCTAAATGTAACTTAAAATGTTCGCTTGCATGTTGACATTTCAACCTGTTGACAGAAGGGCAGGACTTACGCGCGACGCATTTGCCGCCGAGTATCTGCTGCCTTCCAAGCCGGTGGTTTTCACCGATTTGATCGACGCTTGGCCCGCCAAAGCCAAATGGACGATCGAATTTTTCAAAACGAAATACGGGCATCTCAAAGTGCCGGTCGTTTCCAACAACTACTCCAAGCCTGGCAAAGGCTACATGACGCCCGACCGGGTGATATCGCTTCGCGATTATCTGGGCGAAATTGAAAAAGGACCAACCGACGTGCGCTTGTTTTTGTACAATATTTTCCGACATGCACCGGAACTAGCGCAGGATTTTTTCATTCCAAATGTCATGACCGGATTCATCAAGGAGTTTCCGTTCATGTTTTTTGGTGGCGAAGGCTCAAAAGTAGCCCTGCATTACGACATTGATTTGTCGCACGTATTTCTGAACCAGTTTCACGGTCGCAAACGCGTGGTGTTGTTTGGACCGGAGCAATCGAAATACTTGTACCAGCACCCGTTTACCGTTGCCAGCTATGTGGATGTAAATAACCCGGACTACGAGAAGTTTCCGGCCCTGCGCTATGCGCAAGGCTATGATACGATCCTGAATCCGGGCGAGACCATCTTCATGCCGAGCGGCTACTGGCACTACATCGAATATATTGATGGCGGCTATTCCATGTCGCTGCGCGCCAATGAGTCCTACTCGCGCCGGGCGCGCGGGCTGTGGAACATCGCCCGCCACTACGTCGTGGATAAAGGTATGAACCGCATCATGGGCGATGACTGGCGCCGGGTGAAAGAAAATATGGCTAGGCGCCGCGCCGACGAGGTTGCCGTGCGATATTAAACGCTGGATGCCAGGTACTTGATTTTGTGGTTAAAATTTTGTATCTGGTATCTAGTAACCAGAAACATTGAAAGATGAAAGCTTCCCTCGACATTAGCATGTATCCACTCGACGCCGATTATGAACAACCGATCCTCGATTTTATCGGACGATTGCAAAGGTATCGGAACCTTACCGTTAAGGTAAATCCGCTTTCCACGCATGTATTTGGAGAATACGATGAACTCCTGACCGCCGTGCAACGCGAAATGAAAACCACCTTCGAATCAGGCGGAAACACTGTCATGGTTTTAAAAATCATCAATACCGACCGCGACCAGATGGTTTTTATATAGAAAAACTGCGCTGAACCGTTCGCTTGCCGCTCGCAGAATTCTATCTTTGTTCGTATGGAACCATTTACGACAGAACAGATACAACGCTTCCGCGACGAAACGCCGGGCGTTGCACACCGCATTCACCTCAATAATGCCGGCGCTGCGCTCCTGCCACAGCCGGTGATCGACGCCATGCAGTCGATGTTTCAATTGGAAATCGAAATCGGCGGTTACGAAGCAGAAGCCGTCAGGTACGCCGAATTGATGGGCTATTACGACGTATTGGCGCAGTTTTTGAACTGCGAAACCAGAAATGTTGCCTATCACGCCAGCGCCACCGATGCCTACAATCGCGCCTTGTCTTCCATTCCTTTTAAAAAAGAGGACGTCATTCTAACCACGAACAATGATTACGTTTCCAATCAGATCGCCTTTTTGCAATTGCAAAAACTGTACGGCGTGCAACTTATTCGCGCGGCGGATACGGCAGCGGGCGGCGTGGATGTAGATTCCATGCGGGATTTGATTTTGAAACACCGCCCCAAACTGGTGGCCGTCACGCACGTCCCCACCAACTCCGGGCTGGTGCAGCCGGTAGCCGCCATCGGTGATATTTGTGCCGAGCGAGATATTTTGTACCTCGTTGATGCCTGCCAGTCCGCCGGGCAGATGCCGCTTGATGTGCAGACCATTCAATGCGATTTTCTCAGCGCTACGTTCCGAAAATTCCTGCGCGGACCGCGCGGGGCGGGCTTTTTGTATGCTTCGGATAAGGTGCTGGACAGAGGGCTGGAGCCGTTGTTCGTGGATTTGCACAGCGCCGCCTGGACGTCGGCGGATGCTTATGAATTGCGGAAAGATGCCAAGCGGTTTGAACTCTGGGAGCGCCACTACGCCCTGATGCTTGGCAGCAAAGCTTGTCTGGCGTATGCCCTTTACATTGGATTGGAAAAAATAGAGCAGCGCGTGAAAATGCTGGCTGATCTTTGCCGAACGAAGCTGGCGGAAGTGGGCTTTCAGGTGCTCGATCAGGGGGCGGAGCGCTGCGGCATCGTCACTGGCTGGGTGGATGGCAAACGACCGCGACACATCAAAGAACGCCTGGAGCAGGTGAAGATCAATGCGACCTTCCCGCGCAGGGGCAATGCGGTGATCGACTTTCAGGAAAAAGGTGTAACCTGGGCGTTGCGCATCGCACCGCATTACTACAATACGGAAGCTGAAATCGAACTGCTTGCCAGTGCGCTGAAATCGCTTGACGCATGATGCAGAAAGCCCGCGGATATTTTTTGCACAAAACTTTTTTTCAAAAAAGTTATTCAAAGGATTTGTTTTATAAAAGGATTTGTTTTATCTTGCAACCAAATAATTTAGTTTTGTTTTAAACAAAAAACAGTCCTTATGATACGGGAAGATCGTCGTCAGTTGAACGAACGTTTTTGTAAAGTTTTTGATTTATTGGAAGAGCGCGGCGTGATCGTGAAGAACGATCGCAATGGTAAAGGGATGGGCGATTTTGCAGAAAAAATTCTGGGAAATCGCGCCTATGGTCACATTATTCGCGCCTATCTCAACCCTGATGACAATCGCTGTATAGACTATCGGCAGGCACGCATCCTCTGTCACGAGTACGGTGTGAACGAATCTTATATGATCGACGGCATCGGTACGCCCTTTGGCTTTGATTTGCCAAAGAAAGAAGAAATCATCGGTACGGATACCAATTACAAAGGCAATATTGTATTCACAACGACGGAGGCTTTTGCCGGTTCGACGGTTGATACCGGTGGATTTCAGGTGGAGGATTGTGAATATTTCAACATTCCGGGCTTATCCGGCGGCGGTTTGGTTGCCTTCCCGATTAACGGTAATAGTATGGAGCCAATTATTCAGAACGGCGACATCGTGATTTGCCGGGAAATCAGCGGGCTGAGCGAAATCAGGGATAATAAAATTTATGCGGTGAAAAATAATGGCTCACTCTGGGTCAAGTTTGTACAACGCATGACGGATAGAAAAGGCAGAGTGACGCATCTCAAGCTTATTTCCGCGAACCATCTGGAGCATGATCCCTTCGAGGAAGAAGTGAGTGAATATACCCGCTTGTACCAGGTGATTCGTCGAATCAGCGATTTACAGTAATTTTTGTTGAAACAAGAAGTTGATTTTTGTTTGAAAAATGGCTCTGCGCTGTCTTTCACAGTCGATTCATGGCTGGTATCAACCTTTCAACTTGCAAGATATATCCTGCTGTTTTTTGATTATTGCCTCCCGGCTGGCTTTAGCACCGGGAGTTTTTTTTGTTGTACGACGTCACGCCATTCTTTGTCGCATGGCTTCGTAAAGCATAATTCCGGCAGCCACCGAAACATTGAACGAATCCGTTGTGCCTTTCTGAGGAATGATAAAGGTCTCGTCAGCAGCCTGGATGAAGGCTCGATTCACACCCTCGCTTTCCGAACCAATGATGATTGCGGTCGGTTGTTTAAGATCTACCTTATATATAGGTGTACTGCTTTGCAGGTCGCTGGCAAGCACCCGCACCCCGGATAGCCGGAGCAATTCCACCGCCTGCATGATGCTGCTTTCGCGGCAAACCGGAACTTTGGCGAGCGCCCCGGCGGAAGTTTTCATGGCGTCGGCATTGATGAGTGCGCTGCCTTTTAGCGAAGTGACAATGGCGTGCACGCCGGCAATTTCCGCTGAACGGGCAATCGCGCCAAAATTGCGCACATCCGTGACCCCATCCAAAAGCAGGATCAATGGCACTTCCGAGCGTTCGAAGATGCCCGGCAGCACATCTTCCAGTTGGTAATAAGGCATCAGCGAAATAAAAGCAATCACCCCCTGGTGGTTGCCACGGGTAAATTTGTTGAGCCGTTCTTTGGGTACATATTGCAGCGGAAAGCCATGCGTTTTGCTCAGTTGCCGAAGCTCACGCTCCACATCACCCTTCAAGCCCTGCTGTATCAGCACTTTGTCAATCGTTTGCCCCGATTCAATTGCATCCACAATTGGATGACGTCCGTAAATTAGCTGTTGTTTATCTTTCATACGCATTGTTCAAAAAACGTAAAAATACGCTTAATTGTCGCACAGGTGGTATTTTTTGCAAAATTCATCCTTTTGAGAAACCATCTTTTTTGAATACTTTTGAACACTTTTCAATAAAACCGATTTTCAAAAAGGGTTACAAAAACTTGATGATGAATAAAATATTACACCAAAGCGGCATGCTTTTCTTTTTGTCAACTTTCCTGTTTTTTTCGCTTCACGCCCAAAAACAAACGCCCCTCGATGTTGCCTTGCGGTACGTAGAGCAGCAACACGAAACGTGGCAACTCACCGATGCGGATGTGGCGGATATGATGGTGAATGACACCCATACCTCCCGGCATAACGGCGTGACGCATTTCTACTTCATGCAGCGCCACGCGGGCATACCGGTGCACAATGCCATCATGGGCGTACACGTAACGAAAGATAACAAAATTGGCTTTGCCACCCATCGGTTTATTCCGGGTGCAGCCGGTAAGGTCAATACTACCTCTCCGCAAATTTCCGCCAAAGAAGCTATTGTCAAAGCCGCTCAGGCGTTGCGCCTGCCTGCCAAAGCTACGCCTGCCTTTGCACACAAGACCGAGCGTGGCGAGTTTGTTTTTGAAGATGCAGCTATCTCCCGCGTGCCGATCAAGGTGCAGCTCATGTACCAGCCTTTGGGAAATGAAACCGTTCGCCTGGCCTGGGACCTGGCCATTCAGGATGTGCACTCCCCGGATTACTGGAGCGTTCGGATAGATGCTTTAAATGGCGAATTGCTGGATAAAAATAACTGGACGGTATATTGTAAATTGCCCAACGACAAGGCGCACCAGCATGCAGATTGTATCGAAGATATCATTCCTCAGGAAAATTATCAATCGGTACGAGAAGTGCTGCTTGCGCAAAATATGATGCCGACAGATGGCGCAGCTTATCGGGTATTTCCGGCTTGGGTAGAAAACCCCCTGAAAGGCGAGCGCGAAATGATCATTAATCCGGCTGACCCCACAGCCTCTCCTTTCGGATGGCACGATACGAATGGTACGCCCGGTGCGGATTTTACGATCACCAGAGGCAATAACGTCCACAGTTTCGCGGATACGCAGGGTAATAATGTGTCCAATGCGGACGAGCCGGACGGCGGCGCGCAACTCATTTTTGATTTTCCTTTCGACGACCAGCAGGAACCAGAAACCTACCGGGACGCCGCGACCA
>CAZFBU010000041.1:0-19186 GCA_964517175.1 uncultured Saprospiraceae bacterium | reverse complement strand
GATTTTCCTTTCGACGACCAGCAGGAACCAGAAACCTACCGGGACGCCGCGACCACGCAATTGTTTTACATGAATAATTTTATGCACGATTTTGCTTACAGCTATGGTTTTGATGAGCCAGCGGGGAATTTTCAGGCAAATAACTATGGCCGCGGACAAACCGGACGCCTGCAGGACGACACCGAAGGGGATTATGTAATTGCACAAGCACAGGATGCCAGTGGCAACAACAACGCCAACTTTTCCACGCCGCCCGATGGCAACAAGGGTACCATGCAGATGTTTCTGTGGAGCAATGGCGCGGGCGAGCTTTTCAAGGTTGTTGAACCTGAAGTTATTGCCGGGTTTTACAAAGCCGGTACGGCAGAATTTGGACCTCGCATCACGGAGCGCCCGGTTAGCGGGCGCATTGTAGAAGCGTTGAGCGCGAATAATAATCCGACACTAGCCTGTACCTCTGTTGTGAATGCTGCCGAAGTAGCCGGGAATATAGCACTGGTGGATCGCGGCGACTGCTTTTTTGAACAAAAAGCAGTGAACGCGGAAGCAGCGGGTGCTATCGCCTTGATTATCTGCAATTTTGAAAATTCGACCATCCCGATGGGCGGCGTGGCTACGGTCAACGACCCCGGTATTCCAACGGTAATGCTTACCTCGTCCGACTGTCAGATCATTCGTCGTTATCTGGATGATAGTGTGCAGGTTACTTTGCAACGAGAAGAAGCGAACGGCCCGGCTCAACTGGATGGCTCGTTTGACAACGGTATCGTTGCGCACGAGTACGGGCATGGCATTTCCATCCGACTGACCGGAGGCGCTTCTACCTCCAGTTGCCTCGTCAACGAAGAACAAATGGGCGAAGGCTGGAGCGATTTTTTCCTGATGGCAACGACGGTTCGACCCGGCGAAACGGGCGAAATCCAGCGGTCGATAGGCGGGTATGTGTTTGATCGGGTGCCCAATGGCAGAGGGCTGCGGCGGGTACCGTATTCCACCGACTGGAATGTGAACAGCCAAACCTATGAGGATGTCATTGACGCTTCGATACCGCACGGCCTGGGCGAGATATGGGCTGGCGTGCTGTGGGATTTGTACTGGAAAATGGTGGAAGTATATGGCTGGGACGAGGATGTTTACTATGGAAATGGCGGCAACAACCTGGCTGTTCAGTTGGTGATGGATGGCTTGAAATTGCAAAATTGCAACCCCGGCTACATCGACGGGCGCGATGCCATTCTGGCAGCGGACCTGCTCAATAACGGCGGCGCCAATCAGTGCCTCATCTGGGAAGTCTTTGCCCGCCGCGGACTGGGCTGGAGCGCCAGCCAGGGCAATGCTTTCAATGCCAGTGATGCCCGGGCGGCATTCGACGTGATGCCGGAATGTGTGAAGGCTTTAAAAATTGAAAAGATGGCAACGCCGCTTATTGAAGCGGGGGAGGAAATCACTTACACGCTTACAATCACCAACCACAAAGAGGAAGCCGCTACCGACGTCATCGTCACGGATATATTACCGGAAGGTACGGGTTTTGTTGCCGGATCGATAACCGGAGCCGAAGCTTCGGAAATTGAAAATGGCGTACTGCGCCTGCAATTGGGCGACCTGCCTGCCGGTGCAGAGCGTACCATCACTTATCGCGTTACTACGCCGCTCGATCAGTTTTCCATCCGTCAGTTTTATGACAATATGGAAAATGGCTATGATAACTGGACTTTTGACGCCCTGGAAGGATTCGACATTTGGGACATTACCGACGACCGGGCGCGCAGTGGTACTCAAGCCTGGTATGTGCCCAATACCAGTCGTGAAAATGACCAGATATTCGGTTTTGCAGCGCCTTTCCGGGTTGCAGGCACGCAGCCTGTTTTGCGGTTTTATCACGATTATGATACCGACCCCGGATTGGATGGGGGCATTGTACAAATTTCCCGCGACGGCGGCGCGAACTGGGAAACGGCAGCGCAGCAGCTGTTCCGAAATTCCTATACCGGGCGTATTTCCTATTTCGCTTTTTCTTTGCCCAATCTTCGTGCTTTCTGGGGCAGGAGCAATGGCTTTATCGGTTCTTATGTCGATCTTCAACCCTATCTTGGCGAAGAGATTCTGGTGCGCTTTCGCTTTGGCTCGGATGCCGAACCCCCTACGGGTGGCTCCAATCGTGGTACGGGCTGGGCAGTGGATGATATTGAAATCATGGATATGTTCAATTATCAAACCGAAGCCTGTGTGACGTCCCGCGAGGGCGATCAGGTGTGCGATATGCCGGATGAAGGCGGCACCATCGTGGAGTCGGCAGTGCTTACATCTTCGGATGATCCGCTGGCAGCGACCACCGCGATGAAGCTTTTTCCCAATCCTGCGGAAGATTTCGTGAACTTGTCGGTATCGGTATCTCGGGCGACGCAGGCGAACCTGAGGATTTACAACGCCAGCGGAAAACTGGTGCAGAGCCGTCCGTTGGAATTATCCGCAAGCGGTCAGGTGATTCCGCTGAACGTGAATGCGCTGGCGAGTGGCATGTACTTTGTACAACTGCATACGGCGGACGCGACCGTGACGGAGAAAATGGTTATTCGATAAAAATCGCGCATTTATACCAATTTCAATTGATAACAACGGATCAAAAAGTGTGCTAAGCTTTGATTTACAAATACTTGTGATTTCTCCCGAAGGGATGCTCCATAGGAGTCATATTGACCTTCGGCGCGATTTCTGATCCCGACCTACAGTACGGGATTTCGCTGCGCTCAACTTCTCACTTCCGAATTGGCATTACATGGCATCCAGTTGTTTGAGCAGCCAGTCGCGTTCGGCGATGCGCTCGACGGCTTTGATGTCCTTGCGAAGTTTCTGCGTATGCGCTTTGTTGTACGGGTTCACTTTCAGCAATTTCACCGCGTACCGGATGAAGTTTTTGTACAACGGACGGTAGGACTCCACCAGGTCCTTCCGGTTGATGTAAGCGCGCATGCTCTCCAGCAATGACTCCAGCGCGTCGTATTCATCCAGTTCGTAGTAGATTTTTGCGAGCATGGTTTTGGCATTTAGCTGGATGAGAATGTCATCAAAATCAGTTTGCGCCAGTAGTTGCATAGCCGAATCATAGTCGTTTTGCTCGAAACGGAGGCGGGCCAGGTTGAAAAGATAGACGTTTTCGCGGTGGCGTTCTTCGAGGTAGTCCTTGTATTTGTCAATAAAATAATCCACCCATTCAAATTCTTTCAATTTAAGCCCAATGGAGGTCACATTTCGGAAGAGGTAGGGGTCGATTCGGTTATTGCCAACCAGGATTTTTTTCTCCAGCCCTTGCTGGTACAACTCGAAAGCCTTGCGGAAATACTCGGTTTCGCCTGCGTTCAGCCGCCGGATGCAGTGATTGATGGCGTGCAGGTAGAAGTCGCGCATTTGTTCCTGCGGAAACAGGTTGGAAAACTCCCGGATATGCCTGGTGAGCGACTCAAAATGCGCCGGGTTATTCTGGTCGGTCAGCGTTTTATACACATAATAATACGTGCCGATAGCGGGCACTTCGGTCAGGTCATTTTCCTCTACGTGCCTGAGCACTTCGTCGATCAGCCCGATTTTATAAGAAGCCTTGTATATAGACTGGTGCGCCAGCATGAGGTTGCTCTGGCGCAATTTGTCGGCAATGTAGGTAAGGTCGAGGGTATCCGAAAGCTCCTGCAGGTTCATTTTGATCGTTCGCTTTTTGCCTTCCAGGTAGAGATATTTTTCCTGTTCCAGTGAGAATTCGTTTTGCAGGTATTGCTCATTGCGGTAGCTGAATTTTTTTTGCAGACTTTCTACCTGCCTGACCGATTTCTGGAAGGCTTTGGGGAGATTGCGCTTGCGATACACCGATGTCAGCGCGATTTGTGCTTTCACTTCATCCGCCATGAGTTCCTGCCAAATGAGGTACTCTTCGACCGCTTTGAGCAAAAAGTGCATGGTTTGTCGTAGCTTGGCATCATCAAATGGCTCCTTTGGGAAAATTTTTCGGTAAATTTTCTTTTTTTCGAGGTATTTTTCATCGCACAATCGCGTGCCGGTTGTCAGATATTCAAACAATTGAACGACGTCTTCCCGCTGATTGTGCACCGGAGAGTCCAACCATTTCTTCAATTCGCGCAACTCTTTTTTGGCGAAAGTTCTCAGGGTTAAAATTAAATGGCTGTTTTCCATAAAACATTTTTTATCTTTTTTCAACAAAATAGATGCCAGATGAATTTAGTTAAAATATTGACAATCAAAATTTTGTGTTTTTTGAGATTGCGAACCGTCTGTAAAAATACGGCTTTTTTTATCAACAAATGCCTTTTTTTGTCTTTGAATTTAGATAAGAGAAATGACATTTTTGTACTGTCAAAAGAAATTAAACGAGAACGACCTAAAAAGGTGCCAATGAGTAAAATGAGAGCTGACCGGCAAATCTACGCTAGAATGACCGCTCTTTTATTGGCAGTCTTCGGAATGGTGGCGGTTTACGGTCAGGGAAGAGAGTTCTCGTTTGGTGGAGCAAAAGATGATGTGGCGAACGCGCTGCTTCAGACCAGAGACGGCGGATTTTTGCTGGCAGGTTACAGCGAATCCTTTGGCAACGACAACGACATCGACGTTTATGTGATAAGAACCGACATCGATGGCAATGTACTCTGGTCAAATGTTTATGACGAGGATTTTGAAGAAAGAGCAAACGATGTAATTGAGCTTTCGGACGGCAGCTTTCTGATCGTTGGTACGAGCAAGCGGGTCTTCGCCCAAACCAACGTGCATCTGGTGAAAATCAGTGCAACCGGACAACTCATCTGGAGCAAATCTCATGGCAATGATGCCATTGAAGAAGAAGGTCTGAAGGTGGTTCCCGGGGTGGATGGCGGCTTTGCGATAGTGGGTACAACCAGATCAATCGAGAACAATAGCCGAAACATTTTACTTGTGAAAGTGGATGAAGCCGGTGATCTCGAATGGACTCGGACTTACGGCGAAGATAACGTGAGCGACATCGGAAGAGCCATCACCACACTTGACGGCAGCTATGTGATAGCGGGTGTAACCGATAACACAGCGCCCGGCAGCTTCGACAAAGACATTGTACTTTATCGGGTAGATGCACAGGGCACGGAAATATGGAATGAGCCCAAACGCATCGCTACCCCGGAAAGAGACGAAGTCTGGGATATGCTGACTACCCGGGATGGCAAAATTGCAATGGCCGGTTCGATTTACGACAATAGTGATGCGTTAGCGGTTCTACTGGATGCCAGCGGAGAGGTGGAGGATGAATGGCAGGTTGATGTAGCCGGTTTTGGAGATCAGGCAAGAACTATTGTTGAAATAGAAGATGGCAGCCTGGTTATTGCAGGCATCACCGAATCGGGAGCAGATAATATCGATGTGCTGATCGCTCAGCTCACGCCCGGCGGAACGGTTGCCTGGAAAAACAGCATCGGCAGACCGGGGAGAACAGACTGGGGGTACGATCTGGTATCAACAATAACGGGCGGATACGCTATTACAGGTTACACCGCCATCGGTTCCGGCTCTTTTATCAATGATGCCTTACTGGTGACAACGGACAATCAAGGAAATACAATAACCAACTTCATTTCGGGTCGCGTTTTTTATGATCGCAATAGTTCGTGCGGTCTTGATCCGGAAGACCAGCCACTAAAAGAGTGGTTGGTGAGAGTGACGGGGGAGAACAAAACTTACTTCGGAACAACAGACGAGAACGGACAATACAGAATCCAGGTGGATACGGGCAAGTACAATGTAATGGTACTACCGATCAATGACTACTGGGAAGGCTGTATCAATCAGGGGTACAACGTCAACCTAACCAACTTCTATGACACAACGAGCCTGAATTTTCCATTTTTTGTGGCGCAGGCTTGCCCTTACTTAGAGGTTGACATTTCGGCACCTTTTCTGGTCAATTGTTCCGATGTAGAGTACACAGTTGCCTACAGAAACCTGGGTACAACGGTAGCGCAGGGGGCATATGTAGAGGTAACGCTGGACGACGAACTGACATATCGTTCTTCGAGTATCCCTCCGATTGAGGTGAATGAGCAGGACAAAGTTTACACCTTCCTGCTCGGGAATCTGGAAATTGCCGAAAGCGGTAGTTTTACGATACAGACAAGCCTGGATTGCGACGGCGTTTTAGCCGGGCAGGCAGGACGAGTGGTCGCCCACATTTTTCCCGACTTGGAATGCATTGAACCGGGTCCAAACTGGGATGGTTCCAGCGTCAGAGCACTGGGAGAATGTGAACAAGACACAGTGGTTTTTCGCCTGAGCAACATCGGGCAAAGCGCCATGAGTCGCCCCTTGAAATACTACGTCGTCCAGGAGGATGTCGTATTAAGACCAGCAGGCGATAACTTTCAGCTTGAACCCAACGAAACCACGACGGTTTTCATGCGGCGGAGCGAAGGAGCAACGTACCGCATCATTGCCGAGCAGTCAGAAGATCATCCCGGCAGAAGCTACCCGACCGTAGCCATCGAAGGATGTACCGAAACAGGAGAACCGTATTCTACGGGTTACTATACACAGTTTCCTGAAAACGATCAGGATAATTTTGTTGACATAGATGTTCAAGAAATCATCAGTTCCATTTCAAAAACCGAAATGCGAGGCTATCCCAAAGGGTATCGAGATTCAATTATCGATCCCAATACCGAAATCACATACAAAATTTTCTTTAAAAACGATGGAACTGATGCAATACAGCGAGTGGTCATTAGAGATACAATTCCGGAGGGACTGGATATTACAACCCTAACCCCCGGCGCGAGCAGCCATCCTTACCGATTTGAAATCTACGAGGAAGGCATTCTAAGAATCACTTTCGACAACATTCAGCTGTTGCCAGATGGTAGCGAAACCGAAAACTCAAACTGGGGCTTTGTCAATTTTAAAGTATCCCAAAAACCGAACAACCCGTTAGGGACAACAATAACCAACAGCGCTACCATCTTCTTTGACTATGGCACTCCGGAACGAACGAATGAAATCCGCTATGTAGTGGATAAGTTCCCTGACTTTGTGGAAGTTATTTCCAATACAAATCAGGTTTTTATTCCGGGGGTTAAAATAAATGTCCGTCCCAATCCGTTCATAGAGTCCACGACTTTTGAAATAGAGGGACAGAACTTCAAAGAGGTGAATTTCAGCATCTTCGACATGACGGGACGGCTGCTATACACCACCAAGTTCAACGGTAATCAATATGTTTATCGAAACCAATTGCTAACTCCAGGAATGTACGTGTACAAAATGGAGTCTGAAGGACAACTGATTAACAGTGGCAAATTATTGGTACGATAATCATAATCCCATAAACCGGTCGTTCCCCGCCGAAAAAGCGGGGAACCCTTTAAAAAATGAAAGTTGACAAACTAAAAATATAAAAGAAACGTTTATAAGAATTAGGTCGTCTTATTATTTTCATGAGATTATGATTTGTTATTAGCGAGAGGCCGCATCGAGATGATGCGGCTTTTTTTTGCACCTGCCTCATCTGAATTTCCATCCTGCTCTCTTTTTCCAAATAAAAAAGCAGGCTGAAATAAATTCCAACCTGCTTTTCTTTTCCAATAAAAAACGAATACGGCCTAAAACTCCGCATTGCCCGGCGTACGCGGGAACGGAATGACGTCGCGAATGTTGCCCATGCCGGTGACGAACTGCACCATGCGCTCAAAGCCCAGCCCAAAGCCTGCGTGCGGGCAGCCGCCAAATTTGCGCAGCTCCAGGTACCACCACAACTCGTGCTCTTCTACGCTCATTTCGTGCATGCGCTGCAGCAAAACGTCGTGACGCTCTTCGCGCTGCGAACCGCCGATTACTTCGCCGATGCCGGGAAACAGCACGTCCATGGCCGCTACGGTTGTGCCGTCATCGTTCATGCGCATATAAAATGCTTTGATATCTTTCGGATAATTACGCACGATAACCGGTTTTTGGAAGTGCTTTTCCACCAGCCAGCGCTCGTGCTCCGCCTGTAAATCCTTACCCCACTCCGGCTCGAATTCAAACTTTTTCTTTTTGAATGGCTTGGAATTGCGCAGCAACTCAACGGCTTCCGTGTAGGTAATGCGCTCGAAGTCATTTTCAACAACAAAGCGCAGCGTATCCAGCAAGCCCATCGGGCGGCGATCCTCCTGCTTCCTATTTTTTTCCAGATCCTGGATGCGCTTATCCAGAAACGCCACATCGTCAGGGTAATTTTCCAGCACGTAGTTGATGAGGTATTTCACAAAATCCTCCGCCAGGTCCATGTTGTCGTAAATATCGTAGAAAGCGACCTCCGGTTCGATCATCCAGAATTCTGCCAGGTGGCGCGAGGTGTTGGAATTTTCCGCCCGGAAAGTCGGACCAAACGTATAAACTTTGCCCAGCGCCAGTGCGCCAATTTCCGCCTGTAACTGCCCGGAAACGGTCAGATTGGTTTGCTTCTCAAAGAAATCGTGCTCGTAGTCGATCTTGCCGTCTTCCGTTCTTGGCAGATGGTCCAGGTCCAGCGTCGTCACCTGAAACATTTCTCCCGCACCCTCGGCATCGCTGCCGGTGATGATGGGCGAATGCAGGTAGTAATAACCGCGATCATTGTAATATTTGTGAACGGCGTAAGCCACCGCATGGCGAATTCGAAATACCGAACTGAACGTGTTGGTACGCATTCTGAAGTGCGCCTTTTCGCGCAGAAACTCCATCGTTTGTTGCTTTGGCTGCAATGGATATGCTTCCGGGTTGCTTTCGCCCAGCACTTCGATTTGCTCGGCGTGCACTTCCACGTCTTGTCCGGCACCTTCTGATTCCAACAGCTTACCTGTTACGGAAATACAGGCGTGAAAGTCGATCTTCCTGAGCAAGTCTTCGTTAAAATTTTCAAAATCAACCACCACTTGCAGCGTTTTGGCGCTGGAGCCATCGTACAAGGCAATGAAGCGATTGGAGCGAAAAGCGCGCACCCAGCCCGCTACGGTTACTTCGGCGTTCAGGGGGGGCGTTTTTAATATTTTTGAAATTTCGGTTCTCTTTTTCATAACCCGGTGGTGTTCAAAAGTTTGAAATTCTGGCTGGTTCACTTTTTATGAACATTTAGCACTGCAAATAAAGTTGCGAAAATACTCACTTTGTATCCAAGTGACAAATAAAATGGCAAACCTTGTGGATTAAAATGACAAACTGAAGAGGATACCGAAAATATTTTCAGGATGGCAGTGGCGGAAACGGTAGATTTTACCTGCCCTCATAATCGGTATGAAAACCTTTATGCTTCCTGCGATCGGTACTCTGATGGTGTGCAGCGCATCAGTTTTTTGAACTGCCGGTTGAAATTCGACAAGGTATTAAAGCCGCACAGATAGCTGATTTGTGTGATGGTATAATCCGTGCGCAGCAGGAAGCGGCAGGCAGCGCGTACGCGGAGTTCGTTCAGGTAATTAACAAATGATTTGTTGGTTATTTTTTTGAAATAGCGCGAAAAGGCATATCGACTCAGGTGCACGGAACGCGCGGCATCGTCGAGCGAGATGGGTTGGTCGAAATTATCTGCGAGGTAGCCAAAGACTTTTTTCATGCGCCGGTAAATGGCGGTGTAGGAATAGGCAGCGTGCGCCGTCTCTTGCGAAATCATCTGTTTTTCAACGCTTAGGGTCATTTGGTTCAGAATTTCCAGCAAATGAATAATGCGAGACGCACCGGTAAGCTTTGGCAATTCAAAAATATAAGACTTGAGCTGCGCCGCCAGAGCACCCTGCAGTTTGAAACTTTGCGAAGCCTCCTCCAGAAATTGCCGGATAGCAGCCATTTCCGGGAGCCGCAGAAAATAATCGCCCAGTGTCCGATCCCGGAAAAAAACGGAAATGATGTGCGCGTCATCGTCGAATACGTGTGGCACATTGGAGCCAATCATATAAATGTCATCCGGTTGAAATTCATCGTTGAAGCCGCCAATACTACACGTACCGCTTCCCGCTACGATCAGACTGATCTGGTACTCCGGATGATAATGGAGCTTTTCGTATTGATGCCCTTTGCGGTTTTCCTGGACGTGAAAAGACGCATCATCGCTCTCGGTGACTTTAAAGAGAATTGGTTTCATCCGTTCGGTGTTCAATTGTGCAAAATAGTACTAACAATGGTCAAAAAACGCAATGATTCCTTGTGGTTAAATTTTGAATATTGCCGATAACAAAATTTATACAGAGCTATTATTCTGGTATCAAAAGCCAAAACAAAATTATGGAAGCGCTTATCGACATTAAAACGCTATACACGCATTTGGTTTGCTCAAAAACCGAAGAAATTTATAATAAAGACGAATTACAGACCTTTTCCGCTGCCCGCAAGCCGCTCATTGCACAATATAATCTGGCTCAGGGCTTGGATCGGAGTATTTTGCAGCATCGCCCGTTGAATATGTGGCGATATCGCGAGGTGCTGCCGGTAGAGCAGGATGAAAATATCGTCTCGCTGGGCGAAGGCATGACGCCAATGTTGCCTCTGAAAAAATTGGCAGCGAAGCTGGAGTTGGCAGAAGTATTCATGAAGGATGAAGCGTTGAATCCAACTGGTTCGTTCAAGGCGCGGGGGTTATCCATGGCCATTTCCAAAGCAAAAGAACTTGGCGTGCGCAAATGCGTCATTCCTACGGCGGGCAATGCCGGCGGTGCGATGAGTGCCTACTGTGCCCGGGCGGGGATGGAAGCGCGGGTGTTCATGCCGGTGCAAACACCCGAAGTTTTTCGAAAAGAATGCGAATATTTTGGAGCAAAAGTAACGCTCGTGGACGGCAATATCGCGGATTGCGCCAAGCGCATTGCAGAAGTGCGCGCGCCCGACTGGTTTGATATTTCGACCTTGAAAGAACCTTTCCGCCTGGAAGGCAAAAAAACGATGGGCTACGAAATTGCGGAACAATTTCATTGGGAACTGCCGGATGTAATCGTTTACCCAACGGGTGGGGGCACCGGCTTGATCGGCATCTGGAAAGCCTTTGATGAGATGCAAAAACTCGGCTGGATCGGCTCAAAGCGCCCGCGGATGGTAGCGGTGCAGACCGAAGTGTGCGCGCCGATTGTGGAAGCTTTTCATTTGAATAAAGACGAAGCTACGCCAGTTGCGAATCCTGGCGTAACCATCGCGAATGGCTTGCGCGTACCGGCAGCATTTGGCGATGCACTGATCCTGCAGGCATTGTACGAAAGTAAGGGCACGGCAATTGCCGTTTCGGAAGCGGACATGCTCCGTGGCTGTCGTGAGCTGGCGCAACACGAGGGGGTGCTCGTAGCGCCGGAGGGCGGCGCGATTTTTGCAGGGATGAGCCAACTGCTGGAAACCGGCTGGATCAAGCGAGACGAGCGCGTAGTACTACTGAATACCGGCAGCGCTTATAAGTATATGGAAAATATGTGAGAACATGGCGCACCTCAAAGGTTTGTCATTCCTCCAAGAGATATGATTCAATTTTTAGGCAGTCATTCGGCGAATATTGTACGCCGGATGACTTTTTAATTGTCCAGAAACCTGGCTTTTAAGTCTGGCGTAGGGATCATGCAGCTTTCGCGTTTGCCAAACCATTGGTAGCGGTTGCGGGCAATCCAACTGTAAATGGCATCCCGAATAAATTTTGGAATGACCACAAAGCCATACAGCAGCGGCCAGGCACCGCCGAACTTCCGCACCACCCGCAGCGGCACATCCGAGTGCGTGTAAAACTTACCATTTTCGTACAAAACGACCGTGCTCAACTCTTCTGTCGGCATATTTGCGGCTTGAAGCAGCGTTTGTCCGGCTTTGGATTGGAGCGCGGCGAAGCGAAAAATCGCTTTCGAGTCGCGCTTGATCACAAACTGCACGAAACCGTTGCACAGATTACACACGCCGTCGAAGAGGAGAATGGGATTATCCGTCGGAACGGATGTCAATTTTGCATTGCTGTCGGATTGGGTGTCGGTAGCCATTTTTTAAGTTTGAATTACTATTAAAAGTGTTTTTCGGAGATTTTTGTTTTGCCCAAACCTCATCACTCAAACAGCGTTTGATACAACTCTTCCATTTTACCAATGGACTTTACCTTGATTTGAAACCTGCCAAAATCCAGGCCTTTGACGTTATATTTCGAGATAAAAATTTGGCGAAAGCCCAGGCGATCCGCTTCCTGAATGCGCTGCTCAATGCGATTTACCGCCCGGATTTCACCAGAAAGCCCGACTTCACCGGCGAAGCAGTATTTATCCGGGATGGCAATATCCTCCAGCGAAGAGATCAGCGCGCTCACAATTGCCAGGTCAATCGCCGGATCATCCACGCGAATGCCGCCGGCAATGTTCAGGAAAACGTCGTTTTGCCCGAATGGAAAGCCGCCACGTTTCTCCAAAACCGCCAGCAACATACCCAGACGGCGCAGGTCAAAACCGGTGGCGGAGCGCTGTGGCGTACCATAAACCGCTTTGCTCACCAGCGCTTGCGTCTCGATCAGCATGGGGCGCATGCCTTCCATCGTCCCGGCGATAGCGCTGCCGCTCAGGTCTTCATCTTTTTGCGAAATGAGCAATTCCGAAGGATTCGCAACTTCGCGTAAGCCGTTGGCTTGCATTTCGTAAATGCCGAGTTCGTCCGTTGAGCCAAAGCGGTTTTTCAGCGTCCGAAGCACGCGATACGTGTAGTGCTGATCGCCTTCAAATTGCAAAACCGCGTCCACGATGTGCTCGAGCAGTTTAGGTCCGGCGATAGTACCATCTTTTGTGATGTGTCCGATGATGAAAACCGGAATATTGGTCTCCTTCGCAAAGCGCTGCAACTCCCCCGCGCACTCGCGCACCTGCGAGATGCTACCCGGCGTACTTTCGATGTGGGGCGATGCCAGCGTCTGGATGGAATCGACGATCATCACGTCGGGGCTGAGTTGTTGGGCGTGGGTGAGAATTTTGACCGTGTTGGTCTCCGTCAAAATGTAGCAATGCGATTTTTTGTTGCTGATGCGATCCGCCCGCATTTTGATCTGTTCTTCACTCTCTTCTCCGGAAACGTAGAGCACTTTCGCGTTGGTTTGCAGCGCAATTTGCAACAGCAGCGTTGACTTGCCGATGCCCGGCTGCCCGCCCAGCAGGATGAGCGATCCACTGACGATGCCGCCGCCCAGCACGCGATTCAGCTCTTTATCCGGTGTGACGAGGCGCTGGCGGTTGCCTGCCACGATGTCTTCGAGCAGCACTGGCTTAGGTCCGGTTTTGCTGATGGTGGTTTGGTCTTTCCAGGCGCTGCGCCTGGATTCCTGCGGCGTTTCCTTGGTAATGATTTCTTCCTGATAGGTATTCCACTCGCCGCAAGCCGGGCATTTGCCGATCCACTTGGGAGATTCTGCGCCGCAGTTGGTGCAAAAAAATGCTTTTTTTATTTTTGCCAAAAGGTTGAGAATTTTTAACAACTTTAACAATAAAAAATGGTCTTTTCAAAAAAAAAATCAGAATTAGGTTGTCTAAACGTTGATTTTGGGTTTTTCCCGTCCCGGAAAATTGAACGTAATTTTTTGGTGAAATACTGGCGAAAAGAGAAAAAACTGAACAATTTTTTTGTGTTTTTCCCGGCAAAAGTATTTTATTTGCACTTAAACAGAAGGTATTTTTGACAAAAAAAGATTGCGTTTTAAAGAATTTAGTGTTAACTTTGTGTTAATCTCTCTTACAGCTACAACACTAAAATTCACGCATCTGTTGATGCCATTACAAGGTTTAGACGTCGATCTTCGACAGAAGAATATTCATATGTAGATTGTTTTCATTTGGTTTTTTGGGGTTATACAGGGTGCAGCGTTTCACGTTGCCCCTGTTTTTTTTTATGGCAATTCCTTTGTTTTTTCATTCGGGCGCGCGTGAGCCAGCCTTGTCTGCAAGGTTGCCCGGTAATAACTATCCAGTCCGGCTACTGCCGTAGATTGAGCTTTTTCCAGTTCCACATGTCCGCTCTCGCGAATCATATCTTTCGGTAGTAAAATTTCTACTACTTTCCCGATTATGAGAATCGTGCCATTTAGCGCAATCGGATGCTCTTCGGCGTATTCCATCCCGATTTTGACCAGGCTTTCCTGCACGTAGGGTGCCCGCAGGGTTTCTGTGTAATGCGGCGTAAAACCGCAAGCTTCAAATTCGGAAATTTCCGCGGGGTATTTCGCTGAAGTCTGGTGTGCCTGCCGCACGAAATCCTGGTGCACGTGATTGATGGTATAATGCCCATTCGCCTTCAGGTTTTCGTAGGTGTGCCGCTCCACCGTCGCTGGGCGAAGGATGAAGCCGAGATAAGGCGGATTGGCGCCAATGTGCACGACGGAATTGAAAATTGCCAGATTCGGCACGCCCTTCGCATTGATCGTACCGATGAGATTAGCGCTCTTGAAGCCGGAAACCGTATTGATGAATGCCGTACGGTAAAAGCGTTCCATGCCCATGATGTCGTCGTAGGTAAATCTTTTTTCCATGATCGAATTTTTGGGTGATGAATGGTTGCACGCTTCCAGGTTCACCACCATTCGTCGTTATTAATTTTAACCAAAAGTGTTTTGCGTTAAGAGAATTTCACCAGCCGCACCGGACTGAGTCTGGCGCTAACGTGGTAGCCAGGCAAAGTTTTGCGATTTTCATGATGCTGATGCTTTCACGTTGGCGTCCGATATAATTTAAGATTGCGATGTGTCCCAAATATACGACGCCAGGGGTTTCTGCAAAAACTAATTTACATGAAAAAAGGCTACCGCAGCACACGCCGCGAAAGCCTTTTTTCTTGGTTGAATTGTTGAATGGTTGATATTCGATTCAACCATTCAACTTTTCAACCTATAAACCTTTCAACCTTAATATCTGTAGTATTCCGGCTTGAACGGTCCTTTCTTCTCTACGCCGATGTATTCTGCTTGCTCGCTGCTCAGTTCTTCCAGTTCTACACCGATCTTCGCCAGGTGCAAACGCGCCACTTCTTCGTCCAGGTGCTTCGGCAATACATATACCTTGTTTTCGTACTCGTCAACGTTCTTCCACAGTTCCAACTGCGCCAATACCTGATTGGTGAAGGAGTTGGACATCACGAACGATGGGTGACCGGTTGCGCAACCTAAGTTCACTAAACGACCTTCTGCCAGCAGGATTACGTCCTTGCCATCCACGGTGTACTTGTCCACCTGCGGCTTGATATTCACGTGGGTATCTTTGTAGTTCTTCTTCAACCACGCTACGTCGATTTCATTGTCGAAGTGACCGATGTTACAAACGATGGTTTTGTCCTTCATCAGCTTGAAGTGCGTACCGGTTACGACGTCTTTGTTGCCGGTAGCTGTCACCACGATGTCCGCACGCGGAATTGCATTTTCCATCTTCTTGACTTCGTAGCCGTCCATTGCTGCCTGCAATGCGCAGATCGGGTCGATTTCGGTCACAATCACGCGGCAACCCGCGCCACGCAAGGAAGCAGCCGTGCCTTTTCCTACGTCGCCATAACCGGCAACGACCGCAACTTTACCCGCCATCATCACGTCCGTTGCGCGACGGATCGCATCCACCGCAGATTCTTTACATCCGTACTTATTGTCAAACTTCGACTTCGTCACGGAGTCGTTTACGTTGATCGCCGGCATGGGCAGGGTGCCTTTTTTCATGCGCTCGTACAGGCGGTGTACGCCGGTTGTTGTTTCTTCGCTCAGTCCCTTAATGGCTTCTACCAGTTCCGGGTGCTTGTCCAATACGAGGTTGGTCAAATCACCACCGTCGTCGAGAATCATGTTCAGTGGTTCGCCCCCTTCGAAGGCATAGAGCGTTTGCTCGATCGCCCACCAGAATTCCTCTTCATTCATACCTTTCCAGGCATAAACCGGAATGCCCGCCGCTGCAATTGCTGCCGCCGCGTGATCCTGTGTGGAGAAAATATTGCAGGAGGACCAGGTCACGTCCGCGCCCAGTTCCACGAGGGTTTCGATCAAAACCGCCGTTTGGATCGTCATGTGCAAACAGCCGGCGATGCGGGCGCCCTTCAGCGGTTTGCTCGGGCCGTACTTTTCGCGTAGTGTCATCAAGCCCGGCATTTCTGCTTCGGCGAGTTCGATCTCCTTGCGGCCCCATTCGGCGAGGTTAATATCTTTTACTTTGTACTTAAGCTTGTTTTCTACAGCTTGCATGAATAAAAATTTTATAGTTTATTATAAATAAATGATTGGTTTGTTCTGCAAATTGGCTACAATCAACGCACAACTGACCATCCCAAATTCGCCTGCAAAGGTACAATTTTCTATTGTCTTATGCAATTTTAGATAACACAGCATAGAGCGAATTGTTGTCATGCGAAGTTTCTGCCCGATTGCCGTTTGCTATACCTTAGTGCGGAAGGGGGGTAGCAGAATATTTCCGCTCATCTCTGAATGACAAAAATATTTGCATAATTTTGGACGGTAACTTCCTTTTTCCTTATTTCCATAGAATCAGAACTTCCATCAATTTTCTGCCATGCAATCATTTTTTCTTTGGCTAGAAAAGCTATTGCAAAATAATATTTTGACTACTGTGCATCCCTTTTTTGCCAACCGCATCATTTTCAGCCAAATAATCTCTTTTCGGGTACAATACGCTGCGCTTTTTTCCAAACAAAAACTTGGTTTGTAGTATTCTTAATAGTGAAAGTTCTGTCAAAAATTGTACTTTTGTTATCGTTTTGAAATAAACAAAAATCATTTTATAACATCCTCAAATTCAACGATTATGCCATTCGATATTGATATGATAAAAGCTCACTACGAGGCTTTGCCCAACCGAGTGGATGAAGCCCGCGAAAAGCTGGGGCGTCCGCTTACTTTATCCGAAAAAATTCTCTATGCTCACCTCCACCCCGAATCACCATTGCAAAATTATGGTCGCGGCAAGGATTACGTTTTCTTTGCCCCCGACCGCGTCGCCATGCAGGATGCAACGGCGCAGATGGCCCTGCTGCAATTTATGACTTGTGGTCGCGACAACGTGGCGGTGCCTTCTACCGTACACTGCGATCACCTGATCCAGGCGGAAGTTGGCGCGGAGCAGGATTTGCAAACCGCGATTGACGAAAATAAAGAGGTGTACGATTTTCTTTCCTCGGTTTCCAATAAATACGGCATCGGCTTCTGGAAGCCGGGCTCGGGTATCATTCACCAGATCGTGCTGGAAAACTACGCTTTCCCGGGCGGGATGATGATCGGTACGGACTCGCACACGCCCAATGCGGGCGGTCTGGGCATGGTCGCGATTGGTGTTGGCGGTGCGGATGCCGTGGACGTGATGGTCGGTATGCCGTGGGAATTGAAAATGCCGAAACTCATTGGTGTGAAGCTGACCGGCAAAATGAGTGGCTGGACTTCCTCGAAAGACGTGATTTTGAAAGTGGCCGGTGTCCTGACCGTGAAAGGCGGTACCGGTGCCATCGTTGAGTATTTTGGCGAAGGCGCTCGCTCGATGTCTTGTACCGGCAAGGGTACCATTTGCAACATGGGCGCGGAGATCGGTGCGACGACTTCCACCTTCGGCTACGACGAAAGCATGAGCCGCTACCTGCGCGCAACGGATCGCGCGGAAGTAGCGGAGCTGGCGGATGGCGTTGCTGCACATCTGACTGGCGATGACGAATGCTATGCAAATCCGGAAAAATATTTCGATGAAGTCATTGAAATTGACCTGAGCACGCTGGAGCCGCATGTGAATGGTCCTTACACGCCGGATTTGGCTTGGCCAATCTCGCAATTTGCGAAAGCAGTAAAAGAAAACAACTACCCGCAAAAGCTGGAAGTAGGTCTGATCGGTTCCTGCACCAACTCTTCCTACGAAGACCTCGATCGCGCGGCTTCCCTGGCGAAGCAGGCGGTTGCCAAGAAATTGAAAGTAAAGTCGGAATTCACGGTAACGCCGGGCTCGGAGCAAATTCGCTACACGGTACAGCGCGACGGACAACTGAAGGCATTCGAAGATATGGGCGGCGTGGTGCTGGCGAATGCTTGCGGTCCTTGCATCGGGCAATGGGCACGTCACACCGACGATCCGGATAAGGCGAATTCCATCATCACTTCTTTCAACCGCAACTTCTCCAAGCGTAACGACGGCAACCCGCAAACCAGAGCGTTCGTCGCTTCGCCAGAATTGGTGACGGCAATGGCGATCGCGGGCGATCTGACGTTCAATCCGCTCACGGATACGCTGGTCAACGAAGATGGCGAAGAGGTGAAACTCGATCCGCCAACCGGTATCGAACTGCCAACCAATGGCTTTGCGGTGGAAGACGCAGGTTTCGAGGCACCGGCAGCAAATGGACAGAGCATCGAAGTGAAAGTGGATGAAGATTCTAATCGCATTCAATTGCTCACGCCGTTCAAGCCGATCACTACGGAACAACTAACGGGCATGCGCACGCTCATCAAAGCGAAGGGCAAGTGTACGACTGACCACATTTCGATGGCGGGTCCGTGGCTGCAGTATCGCGGTCACTTGCAGAATATTGCGAAAAACACCTTCATCAGCGCCATCAATTTCTTCAATGGCGAAATGAATAAAGTCCTGAATTTCAAGACAGGCGAATACATGGCGGTACCGGATTCGGGCATCGCTTACCGCGATGCGGGCATTGGCACGGTCGTTTGGGGCGAAGAAAACTACGGCGAAGGCTCTTCCCGCGAGCACGCTGCGATGCAGCCGCGTTTCCTGGGTGTGAAAGCCGTGATCGTGAAGTCGTTCGCGCGTATCCACGAAACGAACCTGAAGAAGCAGGGTTTGCTGGGCGTGACGTTCGTCAATCCTGCCGATTATGAAAAAGTTCGCCAGGACGACACGATTGATATTGTTGGTCTGGACGATATGAAGCCGGGCAAGAACTTGACGGTCGTATTGCACCACACCGATGGCACGGAAGATCGCTTTGAAGTGGCACACACTTACAACGAAGCGCAGATCGCCTGGGTGAAGGCTGGCTCTGCTTTGAATAAAATTCGCGAAGACCTGAAGAAAGGTCTGATCGAAGAATAGATAAACCGCAGGAGTCGCTCGCAAAAGGCGGCTCCTGTTTTTTTTCCCACCCTTATGAAACAGTTATTCACTTTCTTTTGCCTCCTCACGGGTGCACTCCAACCGCTTTTTGCTCAAAATACTTCCCCCATTCCTTCCAACTGGCT
>CAZFBU010000040.1:12603-29488 GCA_964517175.1 uncultured Saprospiraceae bacterium | reverse complement strand
AATTAACGTCTTTTCATCAAATTGGCGACATTTTGCGTGTTAAGCATTTGTGACTTTTTATTGAACTTTATTTTGCGCATCTTTGTATTACGTAGCGCTGACTTTCCTTAACGGGATGGCTACGCCGTAGTCGGCATTTTTATAACACAATAATTTTTACAACCCCGGACTATGAACCCGGTTTAAATAGTTGTAACATGAGCAAACACGGACGCGTCCTGGTGGCGATGAGTGGCGGCATTGATAGTACTGTCACCGCGATGATGCTGCACCAGGAAGGATACGAAGTAATCGGCATCACCATGAAAACCTGGGATTATGCTACTTCCGGCGGATCGAAAAAAGAAACCGGCTGTTGCAGCCTCGATTCAATCAACGATGCCCGCCAAGTAGCAGTAGATATGGGTTTTCACCATTTCATTATCGACATTCGGGAAGATTTTGGCGATTATGTCATCGACAATTTTGTAGATGAATATATGGCCGGGCGCACGCCCAATCCCTGTGTGTTGTGCAATACCCACATCAAGTGGAACTCACTGCTCAAGCGAGCGGATATGATGGATTGTGAGTTCATCGCAACGGGGCATTACGCGCAGATCAGAGAATTGAACGGTCGCAAATACATTTCCAAAAGTGCCGATGAGCACAAGGATCAGTCCTACGTGCTGTGGGGCCTGAGTCAGGAATGTATGAACCGCAGTCGCTTTCCGCTGGGTGCATACACCAAGCCGGAAGTCCGCCAGATGGCGCACGATTGGGGCTATACCGATCTGGCGAAAAAAGGCGAAAGCTACGAAATCTGCTTTGTGCCGGACAATGACTACCGCGGTTTTCTGAAGCGCCGGGTGGAAGGGCTCGAAGCGCAGGTAGCCGGTGGCGATTTTGTCAATACAGCTGGTGAGGTGATCGGCAAGCACCAGGGTTATCCGTTTTACACCATCGGTCAACGGAAAGGACTCGGTGTCGCTTTTGGCGAACCAATGTTTGTGACCGAAATCCGCCCGGAAACCAACACCGTTGTGCTCGGTCAGGTGGACGAACTGGTGCGCAACGGCATGGCCGTCGGCGGCGTTAATCTGATGAAATACGAAACACTGCCTGAAAATATTGAAGCAGTGACCAAGATCCGCTACAAGGATCAAGGTACGCTGAGCCATTTGCGCCAGGTTGGTGAAAAAGTCGAAGTGGAATTCCTGGCGAATGTTCGTGGCGTAGCACCTGGGCAATCGGCGGTTTTCTACGAAGGCGATGACGTGATTGGCGGCGGCATTATTCACGGCAGCTCATTTTTTCCGCAAAACTAATTTACTATGAAGTGGCTATCTCTGGTTGCGCTTGTCTCACTGGCTTTGCTGATTTCCTGTACGGAGGAAACCGAGGACTTTACGATCAACTTTGGCTATGAATTCTACCCGCTGGAAGTCGGCAGAAGTTGGGTGTATGAAGTCGATTCCATTGTGCTGAGCCGCCAGGGCACCGAAGTGGATACCGTGCGGTTGTTCTACCGCGAAGACATCATCGAAGCCCGCCCCGGCAATGCCGGAGATACCCTCTTCATCGTGGAGCGCTTTGAGCGTTACAGCGATACGGCGGCCTGGCAAATCCGGGAGGTACTTTCGCTGGCGCGCAGCGCTAATCACGCTTACCGCACGGAGGATAATCTGCGTTTTCTAAAACTTATTTTTCCGGTTCAACAAGGAAAAAAATGGGACGGACATCGTTTTTTTGATCCTGTCGTCAGACTGGAAGTGGGCGGTGAACTGATGCCGGTTTTTGAAAATTGGAACTATCAATATGCGCAGGTTTCTGATAATACTGTAACCATTTCACAAGCAGAATTTGAGGATGTTCGGCAGCTTCGCCGTGCCGAAGAGCGCTACGAAGCCGGTAAAGGACTTGTTTACCGTCGGGTCGAAGTATTTGATACGGACTGTGATCGGTGTTGCAATAAAGACACCGGCAATCCACTCTGCACGCAATCGCCCTGGTTCGTCAATGCCCGTAGTAATGAATACAAAGCAGAAAAAGGCTTTATTTTGGAGCAGCGGTTGATGGAGTAACTTTTTGGTGCAAGCAACGAGCAACAAGTATCCAGTTTTCAACTCGTATGATCGGCAACAATTACCCACTTGCCTTTAATCTTTTGCCAGATGAGCAGGAAATAGCCGCTCGGCTCATCGCTTTTGCGGGTCAGTGTAAATTTGCCTACCAGCGAGATCACTTTTTTACTTCGGCGATTCATTTTTAAAATATCGAACCGCAGCGTGCCCATCGCGTCGCGATCGGGATAGCGTTTTTTGTAATTATCGAGCGTCGTCTGCCAGCCATAGGTTGGTCCGCCGGCGCCAATGAATTGCAGTTCTTCCGATTTCCAGTAATGCTCCATAAATGCGTCGATGTCGCTGCGATTCCAATCTTCCTGCTGCTCCTGCATCGCCGCCCGGATTGCCTGAAAATCTTTGTCTTCTTTAGTTTGTGCAAAAACAATTGCTACAAAAAACAGCAGTAATGTCGTCGTAACCAGTCTTTTCATGCTATTTTTACGTTTTGAATTCAGATTGAATAAGCTTCAAAAATGGATCAATTGGTTCGCATTGGATATACGCAAAAAACCCACGGTACGCAGGGCGAAATAAAGATACAAATTGAGGAGGAGTATCGGGAAGATTTTATGAACAGTAAGATTGCTTTTCTGGAAATTACCGGAAAACAGATTCCGTTTTTCCTGGAAAACGTTCGTGGCGGAAGCCCGCTGATTGTCAAATTTGAAGATACCAATACGCGCGAAGACGCGCAGTTTCTGACCGGCAAAGCAGTTTTCCTGCGCGCGCAGGACGTGCAAAAGCCGGAAGAAAAAGACCCCGATGAATTGGCATTGGAAGACCTGGTCGGCTTTCGCATCGTTGATCTGACCTACGGTGACATTGGCGAGATCGAAGAGATTGCGGAATTGCCGGAGCAGTTGCTCGCCATTCTCACTTACCAGAACCGGGAAGTGCTCATTCCGCTCGTCGATGACCTGATCGAAGAAATTCATCTCCGCAAGAAAACCGTGATCATGGATTTGCCGGAAGGCTTGCTGGAGCTTTGAGGCGGGTTACTTGTATCTTGTTTCTGGTCACTAGCTGCTGCTACTGCCAACTGGCTACTGCATACTGGCTACTGCACCTGCCAACTGCTAGCTACAAATTAACCACTTTCTTCATCCATTCTTTTTTCTGATTCGTAGAAAATTGTACAAAATACACGCCTCTCGGCAAGTTGGAGAGATCGAGTTCTACCTGTGTAACGCCCTTTCGGACGTGCAGCGCCCGCGACAGGATACGATCCCCTCCCGCGTTGAATACCGTTAGCTCTCCGTTGCTCTCGACATTGCTGCGCACCTTGAGTGTTTTGACGCCCCGCTTTTCGCAGTGAAGTATCTCAAATCCCATTTCGCGAATGACCGGCTTGATGCTCGCCACACCGGAATAGTTGCGTTCCCCTTTGGAATTAGTAGCTTTGATCCGATAATACACTTCGTCCTCGTGTAAACGCTCCTCATCCACATACAAATATGCCGCGCCCATATCATCTTCGCCTATGGCTTCCATAGTCGCAATGCGCCGGAATTTACTCTGATTGACCGATCGCTCGATTTCATAAGAAACATTATTTCGGCCGGCCGGAATTTCCCAACTCAACTCGATGTAAGTTTCAAGCGCTTCCGCGTGGAGATCAAATGCGGCGGGAACCACTCGCTCCGCTTCTCCCTTTACCCAAACGGAATAAGAACGCGGGGGCAATTCTACATAAATGGCGTTGGGAATGTCGTACTGCCCATCGTTCAGGATTTCAATGGTGCTATGCCCGGAATTTCCCAATACATCCGTGAAGGTATCGCCTAATTTAACATTTGACATATTGATTTCCTGAATCAAGCGCAGGGGCGCATCGGCAAAATTAATGGCAACAATCACATCCCGGCTTTTTCCGGCTGCTCTGCCTGCAGGAGTATTCGTACCATCCATTTGAAAAATAAGCGCTTTGCCTTCGCCGGCGCCCTCGTCTGCCGAAAGATAAATACTCGCCCGCCCGGATTCCGGGTGATTGAGATATTCTACTCCGGTCGAATTAAAAATATACTGCCGATGCACCCGAATGAGTTGATTGATATTATCCAGCAGGGAGGGTTGACCGTTTCTGCCAAAGTAATCATCATAATATACCGAAGGCAACCCGATCTGGTTATTGGTCAGCAAATAGGCATAAGCCAGCAATGGATCGGCAATGCGATCATCGGCATCGCTGGCTTTTCCGTTTTGATTGTTAAACCGCACAGAATTTGCCAGCGTGACCACGTTGAAACCCGTCAGTGCTGTCACATCCCGCAAACTGCGATCATACACCTGCCGAACATCAAACTTCGGATCGTCGCATGCCTGCCGCAGCGCTTCCCGAAGTGTATAATCATACACGCGGGCAGAAATACTCAACTTTGCTTCCGGGGTAAGGTGGTTGGTTACTTTCGCCACCCAATTCGCCAGCTTGACCGGCTCTTCCCAGTTAGGAATATCGGCAAAAACCAGTTTTGGCGGATGACCCCGATTTTGCTGGGCATTTAGAAAATTAGCGGATACCAGCGGATCGGGAACGCCTTCTGTGTGCATTCGAAATCCAGCTATTTGCAGATCGCTGTCTAGCGATGCTTCTACCGGCTGGAAAATAGCGCCGGTTTTCGGTACGGAAACATCAACAACTGCCTCCAGTCCGGCTTTGCGCAAAATCCCAACCAAACCGGGCATATCCGCCTGCAAACTATCGGGCACCGCAGGCAGCCAGATATAACTGAATCCGGCGTAGGCCAGTTCGGGTGCTTGCGTGCGCAAGTTGTTGCTCCCGTAAGCGAAAGATGTGGAATCCATTTCCTCCGGGCAGGACCAGTAGCACCCTTGCAGCAGGAAATCCTGCGCAAACAGAACGGGGATATTCCAAAGGAATATGGAGATCAGCACAGCCAGGGATAGCAGGTGTTGACGCATACGGCGAACGGATGATTAGATTTACGAATGCAAAAATATGTTCAAATGGGATTTATCTCTTCTAACCGGGAGTAATTAGTTGGTTTAAATATACAAAAGGCATTCGGCTTTACAGAAAAAAACGGAGAAATATTTTCTTCCCTCTACGCTTGAAGAGCAGGCGGAAGAAGTGAAGTGTGACTAGGCCCGTCTCAACGCAGCCAATGGAATATCATTTCGATGCAGATAGAGCGCTACCACACTTGCTACAAACACAACCACCGCCAGGGTAAACAACGTTCCGCCATCATTATTAAAAACAATGCCCAGTTTGGTAACATGGAAAAAAATAGCGCCGCTAATTACACCCAGCGCACCCAGTGCACCCAGCCAGGCGGTGCGAGGTATCAGCAATAATGCGCTGACGATCAATTCTGCGACGCCTGTGCCAATGCGCCCCCAGGGCTCCATGCCCAGCATAGTGAAGAGCAAGATACTATCCGGATGCGCCGTGAATTTGAAGAATAAAGTTTGCAATAAAATAACTGCCGCAAGGACGCGGGCTGCCCAGGAAATAATCTTTGTCGTTCGGTTCATAATACAGTGGCTTTCATTTTTGAAATTTAAAATGCAGTACAAAAATGCATTGGAAAAAGCTGGAAAACTGTCCGGACTGCGCCAGAAGCTTTCTTTGAAAAATCGAGCTTCAGAGGTGGAAAACTGCACACTTTTAGGCGCGAATTTCCACGGCTGCTGACTTTCAACGTTCGGCTAATGACGTCACCTCCCGGCAGATGATAGGTAATGCTGGCGGGAAGTTTTTCTTTTTTACTTTTTTTGCGAATAATCTGCTTGCAATCAAACTGAAGACTTACCTCGATGATGTAATCGGGGTGGTATAATTCATCGAAAATTGTTCGCTGTCCCGTAGCTGTAAAACCCAACAACAGAACGAAAAGTACAAGTGATAAAGAATTGATTTTCATAGAAATAGGCATTTTAATTGCATCCAATTTGCCGGGAGGTTCTTTGTTTTGCATTTTATCTCGACGAAGGAAAGGAAAAATACGACCGTTTCCCAACTAATGTTTTGTAAATTTGGCAAAAGCCAAGCTATGAATATCGAAGCATTTCGCGATTATTGCCTTGCCAAAAAAGGCGTGGAGGAAACTTTCCCGTTCGACGAGGAAACGCTGGTTTTCAAAGTGATGGGTAAGATGTTTGCACTCACCGGACTGGAACATGCCGATTTCCGCGTCAATCTGAAATGCGACCCCGACTGGGCGGTGGAGTTGCGCGAAGAATACGAACAGATACAGCCGGGCTGGCACATGAGCAAAACGCATTGGAATACAGTGTATTTTGAGCAGGGTCTGGATGATGATTTTTTATGTAAATTGATCGACCATTCCTATGAACTGGTTGTCAATAGTTTACCTAAGAAACTACAGGCAGAACTGAATGAATTGTAAAATTGGTATTTTTGTTATTTATTATTTGTTATTTGGGGCGTCTCGTATTTTTGAATTTTTGAGTGAATAAATTGAATATTAAAAAACTTGAGTAGTAATACTTCCGACTTCCGACTTCCAACTTCCGACTTCCAACTTCCGACTTCCGACTTTTTAATCGTAGGTCAGGGCATCGCGGGCACGCTCCTGGCGCACTTTCTCATGCGGGCTGGCAAAGTGGTGCTGGTCATCGACAATCACCACCAAGGTTCTTCCTCCAAAGCTGCTGCCGGCATCATCAATCCCATTACCGGACGCAAGTACGTGAAGTCCTGGCGCGTGGACGACCTGCTCCCGGTTGCAAAGCAAACCTACCGGGAACTGTCGGATTTACTGGGCATTGAGGTTTTTCATCCGCGCAACGTCATCCGCACCATGTCGAACGCGAAGGAAGAAAACGACTGGTCGGTGCGCACTGCGGAGCCGGGCTACCGGGCTTATGCTTCTGACGAGGTGGACCTGGGCGCTTACGCGGAAAAAACCAATCCGGCCTTTGGCTACGGTGAAGTGCTGCAGGGCGGACAAACGGATTTGCCCCTGCTGATCCAGCGGTTCCGGAGATATTTGATGGAAAAAGACGCCATTTTGAATCAACCATTCGACTTTGAACAACTGGAAATTTCTTCCGAAGGCGTTCGCTATCAGAGTTTTACAGCTAAAAAAGCAATTTTCTGCGAGGGTGCGAAGGCGAAGAAAAATCCTTATTTCAGCTACCTGCCTTTCCACGGCGACAAGGGCGAAGCGCTCATCGTTCGCATTTTAGATGCGGGTTTTGAGAAAATATTAAAGCAGCAAATCTTCATCGTGCCGCTCCGGGAAAATGATCTGTACTGGATCGGCTCGACGTACGACCGCCATTATCAGGATGATGAACCGTCAGAAAAAGGCTACACTTATTTGCATGCGCATTTGAAAAACCTGCTGCGCGTGCCCTTCGAAGTTGTCGATCACCTAGCTGCCGTGCGCCCGACCGTGCGCGATCGCCGACCATTTCTGGGTCTGCACCCGAAATTTCCGCAGTTGGGTATTTTCAATGGCTTGGGCACAAAGGGCGCATCGCTCGGCCCTTTTTGGGCGAAGCATCTGGTCAATTTTTTATTGCACGAAGAGACATTGGACGAAGCAGTTGATATTCAGCGGTTTGAAAGCTTTTTGAATGAATAAGAAAATTTGAATGGGAATCTTTGAAGTGTTATATTTGTTTATAAATCAAAAATCTCTATGCTACAGGCAGCGTTGTTAGATAAGCTACCGGAAATTATTGCCTTGTTTAAAGAAAACAAAGTAGCAAGGGCCTTCGCATTCGGTTCTGTATGCACGTTCATATATTCCAAAAATCCTGATTTCTTCAAAAGATTGCATTTCAGGCAAAAAAACCACCCTAAAACGCAATAAATCAAAGGGTTTATACTTTTCAAACAAGATAGAAGTTCCCAGTTATTAAACCAGGATGAAACGGCTCTAGGGCTGGCAACTAATCACCTTTTTCCATGAACTTATAATTTTAATTCAAAATATGAGAAACTTCGCTGTTGCCATTTTTCTGCTTTTTTCGCTCAACCTCGTTGCTCAAAACGATACCAACATGCGCTTTACGCAAAACCCTTACGAAGCCGAATGGAAAGTGATCGACTCCCTGGAGCAGCAAGGCTTGCCGCAGTCCGCCCTCGCCAATGTGAATGCGCTGTACGACCGCGCCAAAAGCGATAACAACCCCGCTCAGGTCATCAAAACCATGATCTATCAGCAAAAATACCAGAGCCAACTCGAAGATGATGGCTTGGTGAATTCGATCCAGCGGCTGGAAGCAGAACTGGAAGACGCGGACTTCCCCACCGAGCAAATCCTGCAGTCCATGCTGGGGCAGCTGTACCGCAATTATCTCGATAAAAACAGCTGGCGTCTGCGCGACCGCACCACAGTGGAGGGCAACGAATCGACCGATATTCAAACCTGGAGCGCGGAGCAACTACTCGAATACGCCAATCGCTACTACATCGCTTCGGTGATGGAGGAACGCACCCGGCAAGTGCCACTCAATCAATTCGACGCCATCACGCAGGAAGGCAGTAATAGTGCGGGGCTTTGGCCAACGCTTTACGATTTTCTGACGCACCGGGCCATTGAGCATTTTTCCAATGAGGTTTCTTATCTGAATGAGCCGATTTATACCTTCACACTGGACAAGCCGGAGGCTTTCGCCGATGCGGAAACCTTTATCAATACCAGCTTTGCGACGGATAATCCCGAAGCCAATAAGCAATGGGTGCTGATATTTTTTCAGGAGTTGCTGCGCTACCATTCGAATGATAAAGACCCGAGTGCGCTGATCGATGTGGATTTGAAGCGGTTGCAATTTGCAAAAAATAATGCAGTTGTCGCGAATAAAGATTCCCTGTACCTGAGTGCTCTGGAACGTTTGCATCAGCGCCACAAAGCGCACTCTGCGGCGGCGGAAGTTCAATATCAAATCGCGTTTTTTTACTATCTGCAAGGACAGCAATATGCGCCTGATCCCATCCATGAGCGTTATCGCCTGGACAAGCGCAAAGCGCTGGAAATTTGTGACGCTTGCATCGAGCAATATCCGTCGGAAAGCTACGGCGTGCAGCAGTGCAAATGGCTACGCAGCCAGATTTTGCGCAAATCGCTCTCGCTGCAAACCGAAGGGGTCAACTTGCCCAACCAGCCCATGCTGGCGAAACTGCAATACCAAAATGTGGATCGCGTGTATCTGCGGGTCATTCGCCTGACGCCCTCGCAGTTGGAGCAACTGGAAGATTTGGATAATGAGAAAAGTTTCGATTTTCTGACCGGATTGCGCGCGGCGGAGGAATGGTCGGAAAAATTGCCAACTGATAAGGATTACCAGAGCCATGCGGTGGAATTTGCCATCGACAAAATGCCGTTGGGTCAGTACGCGGTGCTGATTTCCGATAATAAAAATTTCAAGCTGGAAGGCGGTTACCTGGGCTACCTGGTCACACAGGTTTCCAATCTGGCGTACGTGCACCGCACGCGGGGCGAGAATTTGCAGGAATATGCCATTGTTCATCGCGAAAGCGGCAAGCCGCTGGCGGGCGTAGAAATGGATTTTCAGCAGATCGGCTATGACGGCGGTTCCAAAACGCTGACCAGCCTGGGCAAGGAACGCAGCGATGCGCAGGGCTTCATCAAAAAGAACATCGCGCCGGATATCAATTATCAAATCGAATTGCGGCAGGGCGACGACTGGCTCCGCCCAAACCGCTCCTATTACAGCTATTACAATTATTACGCTGGCGGCAATGAAAGCGGAGAACGTCAGACGCTTTTCTTTCTGGATCGCAAAATCTACCGTCCCGGGCAGACCATTTACTTCAAAGCAATGGTTATCGAAAAAGATGCGAACGGCGTTCCGAAAATTGTACCCAATGAACCCATCACCATTACGTTTTACGATGCAAATTATCAGGAAGTCGAAGAAGTCGAGCTCCGCACCAGTGAATTCGGCACCGTCAATGGCACGTTCACCGCGCCCCGCGCCGGGCTGCTCGGGCAAATGACCCTCGATGCGGATACCGATTACGGCGAAATATCTTTCCGCGTAGAAGAGTACAAACGCCCGAAGTTTGAGGTCGTTATGCAGCCACTGGCGGAAGGCGCTGCGCTGTACGATGACGTTGAAGTGACCGGCACTGCAAAAGCCTATGCCGGTAGCAATGTGGACGGCGCGACCGTGCGCTATCGGGTGACGCGCGCGGTGCAGTATCCCTGGATTCCCTGGTGGCGGATGGATTTCCGCATGGGCATACCTTCCTATGGCAACGAGAAAGAAATTGCCCGCGGCGAAACGATGACCGATGCCAATGGCGAGTTTACCATTGCATTTACGGCTACGCCAGATGTAGAAGCAAATTGGCAGTTGAAACCAATGTTTGTGTATAACATCACCGCCGATGTCATCGACATTACCGGCGAGACGCATACCGGACTTAAGACACTGCGTTTGAGTGAGTTGACCTTGCAGGCGGATGTGCAAATACCCGAAAATATGGATCGCAGTGACGCGGTAGCTATCGAAATTTCCACCACCAACCTCGACGGGCAAGCCGAACCGGCACAAGGCACCATCACCATCCACCAGTTGCAAGCGCCCAATCGCACCTTCATCGAGCGCTACTGGGAGCGACCGGATCGTTTTATTTTAACCAAAGACCAGTTCTACAAAGCCTTCGCGAACTATGCATATCAGGCTGAAAGTCAGGTAGCTAACTGGGAGCGCGGTGAGCAGGTTTACAAGCAGAATTTCAATACGGCGGATGCCACTTCCCTCACGCCGGACATGAGCAACTGGGCGGTTGGGCATTACGAACTGGTCTTGCAAACGCAGGACGCCAACGCCAAGGAAATCGAGGTAAGAAAATATTTCCAATTGTACGACGGGCAAACTCAGGAAATCCCGGCACACACGCTTGCGTTCAGCCAGATCAATCAGGAATCCTTCGAGCCGGGCGAGCAGATGCAACTGCAGTTGGCTTCTAGCGATGGGGTTCACTTGTTATATGCACAGAGCAATCGCGCGCGTTCCTCAGAAAGCCGTTGGCTGGATGTTACCGATTGGGAAACCGTTGATTATACCATCGCGGAAGCGGATCGTGGCAATTTTGGCTATGAAATGAGCTACGTGAAGTTCAATCGCTTTTTCCACCATCGACAAATCGCGCAGGTGCCCTGGTCAAATAAGGATTTAAAAATCGAATACAGCACTTTCCGCGACAAGCTGAAGCCGGGACAGGAAGAAGAATGGCGCATCAAGATCAGCGGGCCGGAGCGCGAGCGCGTAGCTGCCGAGGTTGTCGCCGCTATGTACGACGCCTCGCTGGATGCCCTCGCTCAACCTAATACCTGGGGCGTGAATCTTTACCCGAGCTTCTATCCAGGCTATTATGATACCTGGAGCAGCGATTTATTCAACGATATCCGAGACCAAAGTATTACTAAATGGGAACCAGGTCTTAAGCCAACGCATCGCCAATATCCGATCCTGAATTGGTTTAATTTCTACTCGGGCAGCGGCCTCGTCGCTCGCGGTGAAATGCTGCAAGTACGATCAGCCGCCGCACCGGAAGCAGCTATGGAAGATTCCACTATCGGATATGCCGTTCAAGGAAAAGCGGCAGGAATAGAATTATCAGAAGTTGTGACAACCAGCGCCGGAAAGCAGGAAGAAGCGCCTTCTCCGCCACAACCGATCCGTACCAATCTCAACGAAACCGTCTTTTTCTTTCCGGAATTAATGACCGACGCCGAGGGCAATGTGATCATCAAATTCACGATGAACGAAGCGCTGACCCGCTGGAAATTCCTGGCGTTTGCGCATACGAAAGATTTGAAACTGGCGAGCACGCAACGCGAGATCGTCACTCAGAAAGAATTGATGGTGCTGCCGAATCCGCCGCGCTTCCTGCGCGAGGGCGATGCGTTGTTTTTTACCGCGAAGGTTTCCAATTTGTCCGAACGCGAACTGAGCGGCAAGATCAAGCTGGAAGTTTTCGACGCAGCGACGATGCAGCCGGTAGCGGATGTTTTAGGTTTGGAAAATGCCGAACTCGACTTCATTGCCAAAGCCGGACAATCCGATGGTGCGGAGTGGAAGCTGACCGTTCCGGTTGGCGAACTCTCCGCACTGACCTGGCGCGTGACCGCCCGGGCGGAAAACTTCTCCGATGGCGAAGAAAGCAGCCTACCCATTTTGACCAATCGCATGCTGGTGACGGAGACGCTGCCGATGTCGGTCAGATCGGGTAAAAAGGAGGAGTTTACGTTACAAAATTTGCGACAAGCCGCTGATTCCAAGACACTTGCACATCACAATCTAACGTTGGAGTTTACCTCCAATCCGGCTTGGTACGCGGTGCAAGCCCTACCCTACCTGATGGAATATCCGTACGAGTGCATTGAGCAGGTTTTCAATCGCTACTACGCGAATGCGCTGGCGGCAACGGTGGCAAACTCTACGCCAAAGATCAAGCAGATGTTTGAGCGCTGGCGCGGCACCGACGTGCTGGAGAGCAATCTGACCAAAAATCAGGAACTGAAGAGTGCCCTGCTGGAAGAAACGCCCTGGGTGCTGGAAGCCCAAAGCGAAGCCCAGCAGCGCAAGAACATTGGCTTATTGTTTGATTTGATGCGACTGAGCGAGGAGCAGGCATTCAACCTGAATAAAATCGCCGAGCGCCAGAATACGGATGGCGGCTTCTCCTGGTTCCCGGATGGTCGCGCGAATTGGTACATCACGCAGTACGTAGTGGAAGGTTTCGGACACCTGGATCATTTGGGTGCAGGTAATTTGCAGGACAACCCGACCGCTTATCAGATCATTGGCAAAGCATTACAATTCATTGATAATCAATTAGCGGAGGATTATACAAAACTTGCAAAATCAGTTGAAGAAGGCAACGCTAAATGGGAAGATGACCATTTGAGCAACATCGCGATTCACTACCTCTACACGCGGAGCTTCTTTCCGCAGTTCCCGATTTCCAATAAAATGACGCAAACGGCAATTGATTACTATCTCAGTCAAGCCGAAAAATATTGGCTACAAAAAGGCATTTATGAGGAAGGCTTGCTGGCGCTGGCGCTCGACCGCTGGAAGAAGCCGGAAGCGGCACAAAAGATTGTAAAATCCCTGCGCGAACGGGCGCTGCAAAGCGAAGAACTGGGCATGTACTGGAAATACGATGCCGGTTACTTCTGGCATCAGATGCCCATCGAGACGCACGCGCTGATGATCGAGGTTTTCTCGGAACTGACCAAAGATATGACAGCGGTGGATGAGATGCGTCTCTGGCTGCTGAAGAACAAGCAAACCAACGCCTGGGAAACAACCAAAGCCACTGCGGCTGCGGTCTATGCCCTGTTGATGAACGGCAGCGACTGGCTCTCAGAGACGGAGCAGGTGGAAGTTCGCTTCGCTGACATGCGTCGGCGCGAAAGCAACGAAACGATTGCTGCTGCGCAACAAAACGCCGAGCCGGGCATTGGCTATTTCAAGCAAAGCTGGTCGGATAATGAAATTGCACCGGACATGGCGACCGTCAAGGTTAAAAACCCGAATAAAGTGGTTGCCTGGGGCGCGATGTACTGGCAGTATTTTGAGGATTTAGACAAGATCAAATCTTTTAAGGAAACGCCGTTGAATATTGTAAAACAAGTTTTCCGCGAAAAGCTGACCGACGAAGGCCCGAAGCTGGAAACCATCACCGGGCATTCACCCCTGGAACCGGGCGATAAATTGATTGTCCGCATCGAGTTGCGCGTCGATCGTGCGATGGAGTTCGTGCACCTGAAAGACATGCGCGCGAGTGGACTGGAGCCGATCAACGTGCAGAGCGGCTATCGCTGGCAGGGCGGCCTGGGCTACTACGAAAGCACCCGCGATGTGGCGACGAATTTCTTTATGGATTATCTGCCGCGCGGTACGTACGTTTTCGAGTATCCGCTGCGCGTGGTGCACAAGGGCGATTTCTCGAACGGCATCACCAGCATTCAGTGCATGTATGCGCCGGAGTTTGCGAGTCATTCGGAGGGGATTCGGTTGGGCGTTAAATGAGTAAGATATTTGGATATTGAGATATTTGGATATTTATCCGCTTTCGGCGGATTGGGATATTTTTTATCCCAAATTGTAAGATGATCGTCGAGAAAATGTGCAGGGATCGTTCGGAGAACTTATTATTGGGAAAAATTGTATTTTTAGTAGATTCTCAAAAGGTTTGAATTTTATCTGATGATTGACAAGAAGAAAATAATCAATTTTGCTGCAAAGCAGGTAAAAAAGCAATTTATGAGCAACGATATCAAACAAGAACGGTCGAAACACGCCGATAGCGTTATCCGCAATCACATGCTCATTTCGATGGGCGTTGGCTTCATCCCGTTGCCGCTGATGGACGTCCTTGCCGCCGGAGCGGTGCAAATGGACATGATCCGGCAGATGTGCAAGGTTTATGATGTAGAATTCAAAGAAAACCAGGGCAAAGCCATCGTTTCGGCGCTAACTACTTCTATCCTTACCAAAATGGGCGTGCGCAGTGCGCTGAAGCTCATTCCGGGCGTGGGCACGATCCTGGGCGGTGTGACGCTGGCGGTATTCAACGGCGCTTCCACCTACGCGCTGGGTGAAGTGTTCAAAAAGCACTTTGAACTGGGCGGCACCATCCTCGATTTCGACGTGGATCGCGTGAAGAAGGCGTACAAAGAGAAGTTCGAGAAGGGCAAAAAAGTAGCCGAAGAACTGCGTAAGGAAGAGGACGTCAAAAAAGCGACGAAGGTAAAAACTAAAGCCGAAGACCCGCAGGCTACCTCCGCCGACCAAAGCGCGGTGCTGGAGCGCATCAAACAACTCGCGGAAATGAAAGATCAGGGCATCATTTCACCCGAAGAGTTCGACCAGATGAAAAAGAAGCTGATCGAAGAGTTTTAAAAAAACTGCCCCTGGACTTTTACCGCAGGGGCAGTTATGCACCTACTTTTGTCCGGGACTATAAGTCCGCTCTGCATTTCGGCGCACCTCTTCCGGATAAAACAGCACATCGCGAAACGTTCCCGTTGCATACAATTTTGCCTGATCGTAAAAATGAGGCGAAGCGGAGTCGCTGCTCTGTCCGCCAGTCACGACTGCCTTTGCCCGCACGCGGTCGCCGAATTCCACCACCGCCACAAAACTGTTGCCGCCCGTGCCGTAGCGCTTTTTGGTGTCAAACATCCGAGCGCCAAAAGACGCGAGCGACCCCCAGGCGGAGGACGCAAAACCAACCGGCAGGCTCGGCTGATCGTCGTCAAACGTCTCCCGAATTTCACCGGTCAATCGCTGAAAGCGGTTCACATCTCCCCAGGGCGTGCGCCAATTGCCGAAGTCCTGCTCCAGGCGATCCAGGGTCAGCAGCAGCATATTTACTTTTTCTTCATCCGATGTATTTTCCATCATAAAATCGGTGAAAGCAATCGCATCCAGGCGAACACCGGCGGGCGTGCGCGTGCGCGCCAGGCGCTGCAAGCCTTCGCCCCAGTAAATCGCCAGCGTCGTCGCAACGGAGCCTTCGCCGCAGTTGTAATCCCACGCCCGCAAAACATCCACGGCTTCCGCTACTTTTTTGGAGCCGGAACCGGCTTTGTCGTACGCTTTTACCAATGGCGGAATCAGCGCTGCAAAGCGGGAGAGGTAAGGATCGTAAGCCGCCGCAATCAGCTTATCGAGCGTGAAATTATCTTCCCGGCTCAGCACGCGCACCGCATTGATACCCCTGTAATTTTCGCCATCGGGTGCCATGTACGCCGGGTAATTGCTGGCGTTGGGGCTGGCTCCTCCCGCCGCTGTGAAGGGCGTGGCATTGCAATTTTGTATCCAACTGCTCGCCGGATTGCGCAGTTGTACAATGTCTTTTACTTTGTGTAAACCCAGCCAGTCGGTCTTTGGGTTACTGCCATCGACGTAGCCGCTGTAATCGAACCCGGGATTGCGCCGGGGGATGAAGTTGCCGTGCCAGTAGGCGATGTTGCCTTTGCGATCGGCAAAAACGGTGTTATTCGAGGCATTTGCGTTCAGCTTCATGGTTTTCAGATAACTGCGGTAGTCTTTCGACTTCGTGCGGAGGTAAGATTGCTTTAAAGCTTTCAACGGCTCATTCATCATGCGAATGGCAATCCATTTACCATCCTGCTCGCCGATCACTGGCCCGTGGTGTGTGCGGTAGATGGTGAATTCTTTAGTGGCAACGCCATTACCATTTTTATACGGCAAAACAACTTTTTCTTCCTGCACCGCGCGCCATTCGTCACCGTATTTATAAAAATAGCGATTGCCGCGTTTTTCCACGGTTTCCAGATATTCATCCAGAAAATCGGAGTAGGTGGAGGTGTGCATCCAGCCACAATTTTCGTTAAAACCCTGATAAATAAAGAATTGTCCCCAGGTAAGTGCACCGTATGCATTCAAGCCCTCCTGGCTGACCATTTGCGCTTCGGTTCTGAAGTAAAAAGACGTGTGCGGATTGATGAGTAACAGTGCGTTGCCCGTTGCACTTTTCGCCGGTGCGATGGCAAAACCATTGGAACCCGTCGGCTCCGCCTCCATGCGGCGAATGGCATCGGACATGGTAACGCCGAATTTTTGGTTTTCGTAAAATGCCTGCATCCGGTTCAACGAAATGACCGTGATATTGCCACCGATGCTGCCTTCGCTGAACATGAGCGGCATCCAGGGCTGAAAGCGCGTGAGCAGCACCGGTTTCACGTCAGGATTTTTGTACAAAAAGTAATTCATGCCATCGGCAAAGGCGTTGAGCAATTTTTGCATCCACTTCGGACATTGCTCGTAAATTGCCA
>CAZFBU010000040.1:9176-12503 GCA_964517175.1 uncultured Saprospiraceae bacterium | reverse complement strand
ATTTGCTAATTTTTGCGGGAGAAATACCGATCTTTAGCCCAAAGTAATGAGTCTGATAATGCGCATTAAAATTTTTCTTTCCGTCCTGTTCGGCACTATTCTTCTTTTCGTCTGGAATGCTTTTTCGTGGACGGCACTACCTCTTCATACCGGTGCGATACAAAGTCTGCCGCCCTTCGTTTTGGATACCGGCAACATGCAAAAGGTCATGCCGAGTGACGGCGTGTATCAATACCCGGCTTATCCAGCGGAAAACGAACCCGCTCATTGGGAATTTTATGAAAAAAAACTGCAGCGAGGTCCCAGAATTACGCTCCTGGTATATAAAGCCGAAGGCAGCACGACTTTGAACGCAAAAACGCTGCTCACCGACTTGATTATCAATTTCTTTACAGTTGTTTTCCTGATTATTATCTTGGATAAACAAGCCGATAAATCTTTCTCTTCGATCTGGTCCACTTGTGTGATCCTCGGCGCCATCATTGGGCTGGCAAGCCATTTTGCTCAAATGAACTGGTATTTGTTTCCGCTGGATTACACCGTTGCCAAAGCGTTCGATCATCTGATTGCATTTACTTTGCTGGGCTTGTTTTTTGGTAATTTTACATTTAAAACTAAAGAAAATTTTAACTGAGTAAAATTATATTTTTTAGTAGCCTCGGGCTGTATCATCCGGATTTCGCTTATCCGCAACGCCGTGCAGTTTGCCATCGGGCAGGCGCTGAACTGCCTTTATAATGGCCATGGAATTGACTTCGCGGAAAGTGTGTCCCATTTCCTCCAGAGCTTTCATGGTAACAGAATCCAGTGCGCCGCGCTCCACCATGATCTGGTCGGGCAGCCATTGATGGTGAAAGCGTCCGGCATCGACGGCATCTTCCAGGTTCATACCAAATTCTACGACATTGACAAAAACCTGAAAAACGGCAGTGATGATCGTAGAGCCACCCGGCGCGCCAAGCACCAAAAATACTTCGCCATCCTTTTCGACGATGGTGGGCGTCATGGAGCTGAGCATTCGCTTGCCGGGATAGATGGCATTTGCTTGTGCGCCGATGAGCCCAAACTGGTTCGGCACGCCGGGCTTGGCGCTAAAATCGTCCATTTCATTATTCAAAAAGAAACCTGCTCCGTTGACCCACACTTTCGAGCCGAAGTTGGAATTCAGGGTCGTTGTCACCGAAACGGCATTGCCCTCTGCATCGACGATAGAAGTGTGTGTCGTTTCAAAACTTTCTTTGGTGAGTGTGAAATCGCCGGAAGCAATGACGGAACTTGAAGTTGCTTCATTCGCCGAGAAGTTATTCATCCGATTAGCCAGGTAGGCGCTATCCAGCAACATATCAAGCGGAACATCATAAAAATCCATATCCCCTACATGCTCGGCACGGTCTGCATACACCCGGCGCTCCGCCTCTACCATCGTGTGTATGGCTTCCGTGGAATGAAATCCCCAATTTGTCAGCGGGTAAGGTTCGACGAGTTCCAGCAATTGCAACACTGCCACACCTCCGCTCGACGAGGGCGGCATGGCAATAACGCGATAACCTTTATAATCGCCGACCAGCGGAGTGCGCCAGGTCGCCTGGTAATTTTTTAAATCTTCGTGGGTAATTAACCCAGCGCCGGATTGCATTTCAGCGACGATATCGTCGGCAGTTTCGCCTTCGTAAAATCCGGCGGAACCACCGTCGCGAATCAGCTCGAAGGTTCGCGCGAGTTCCAACTGCACAAAGTCACTGCGTTCCATAAAAGTATCGCGCAGGAAAGGCGAAGTTTCATCATTGTATTTGCGAAAAGCATTTTGAAACCGATTGAAGCGATCCGCTTCTGATTTGGAAAGTTTATAGCCTTTTTTTGCAATGTCGATTGCCGGCTGGATGAGTTCTGACATTGGTAAGCGTCCGTATTTTTCGTGTGCGGCAAACAGCCCGGCTACCGTGCCCGGCACTCCCGATGCCAGATGCCCTTCGGTGCTGAGCCCTTCGATCACATTGCCCAGGCTATCGAGATACATATCGCGATGGGCAGCGGTGGGCGCTCGCTCGCGGTAGTCGAGGGCGTCAATCGTTCCGTCGCTCATACGGATGACCATGAATCCGCCGCCACCGATATTTCCGGCACGGGGGAAGCAGGCAGCCATAGCAAATTGTACAGCAACGGCGGCATCCACCGCATTGCCACCTTTGCGAAGTATAGCAACGCCAATATCTGAAGCCAGCGGATGGGGCGAAACGACCATAGCGCTATCCGCGATGATGCTTTTTGTAGCGTCGTAAAGCGGTTTTTCGACTGCCCGCTGGCAACTTCCATAAGCAAAAACCAGAAGGATAAAGGTATAAAATTTCAGATTTTTCATTTTTGGCACAGTAGTTGCTTCTGATGGTAAGTAAAGTATTCGCAAAAACAAACTCGCCCACACATACGGGCATAATTCGCAAGATAGTAATCGGCTATTGTTTTTCCTAAAGAAAATCGAGGGGTGCAACCGGAGAAGCTGCTTTTAGGTTGGAAACCAAGTGATTAGAAGGGGTCTAATAAGGTTTTTTCAGGCTTTTCGAAGAGAGGTTGCGCCCTTTCTTGGGACTTTCGTACCGGTTATTTTGCAAAAAAAATCTTCCCTAAACGCAACAGCTTCCATTAAAACGAGTTTCTAAAAGAAAAAGCACATGAAGTATCTGCTGGCGCTGCTGTTGTGCAGTTTGGTAACCATTGGTCTGGCACAAAAGAAAAGCGGAAAAGACTTCGAGGGTTACTGGCGCGGGGTCATCACACAGGAGGAAGGCGGCTTTCGCCCGGAATATGGGATGGAATTGTACCTGGAACAGAACGGGAACCAAATCACCGGACGCTCCTTCGTTTATTTTGATAAAGTATATGCAGAAATGGCGGTTGAGGGGGTGGTTATCGGGAGCAATATTCTGCAGTTGAAAGAAACAAAAATCACTGCCATGAAGCGAGTGGAAGGCATGGAATGGTGCCTTAAAAATGTGATCCTTTCGCTGGCAACGACCCGCGATCCCTGGCGACTGGAGGGTGCCTGGAATGGCTTTACGAGCTTTGGTCCGTGCATACCCGGAAAGATCATCCTGAAAAAATCAATCCCCAGAGCATAGTATCTGGCCTTTTTGCCTCAAAAATGAAGAAGCCCTCCGATGTATCGGAGGGCGGAGGGTGAAAGACGGGACTTGAACCCGCGACCTCTGGAACCACAATCCAGCGCTCTAACCAACTGAGCTACGATCACCATGTATCTTTTTGTTAATGGATGCTCGTCTCGGCGACCTTCCCGATTCATAATCGGGACGCTCTAACCAACTGAGCTAC
>CAZFBU010000040.1:2749-9076 GCA_964517175.1 uncultured Saprospiraceae bacterium | reverse complement strand
TCGTCTCGGCGACCTTCCCGATTCATAATCGGGACGCTCTAACCAACTGAGCTACGATCACCATGTATCTTTTTGTTAATGGATGCTCGTCTCGGCGACCTTCCCGATTCATAATCGGGACGCTCTAACCAACTGAGCTACAACCACCATTTTGATACAAAATGGCTGCGGGCATTAGAGCCGACAACCATTTTATTAAAGCGTTGCAAAGATACAATTAGTTCCCGAAAAAATAAATTTCTTCCCCGATGTTTTTTCAATTTTGTTGTCGTATTTTTGAAAAAACCCAAACCGATGAAAAAGCTCGCACTATTTCTCTTGGCTACCCTCCTACTCTCCTGCCAATCTGATAAAGCTTCCAATGCGCAGGAAGACGCTACGCGGAATTTAATCGTTCAGCTTGTGTGCGAAGACATTGGCAGCGACGATCTTCAGCCTTTTTTTGGCGTTTATGCCATTATCAATGAAAGCAAGACCAAGCTGCGGGAAATCACCGCTGTTTGTGAAGCGATCCCTTTAGAAAGTTATGCAGATTATGAAATTCCGGGCGATGCCCTCTCCGCCGTTGGTGGCTGGTGGGCTGGCGGTGGCGATTATTTTTACGCTGCACAAGCTGCCGGAAAAGTGACCTTTTACCACGCTACGGTCGATGAAATGCAGGAAGCGCCGATCGTATATCAACCGATTGCTACGTTTGAGGACGGGCGGTTTTCGGTTCGGTTGCCCGGTGATTAGTTTTTCTCCCAGAATTTCCAGTTAAAACCTTCGCGCTTGCGCCGTCTTTTCTTCTTATTTTTGTTGCCACCGAAAGGTTTCCACTCCCGTTTGCCGATGATGTAGCGCAGGGAGATACCGGTTTGGGTGTAAAAATTCTCTTCTCCCCCAACGATGTTGATCGCCGGTTTAAAATCGTAGGAAATATTCAGGCGCGCCAGCGAAATTTCAATACCTCCGATAAAAGTTAAGCCAAATGGGTCTTGAAGTTTTTCCTCGTTGATATCCACTTCGTTGATCCAGCCCTTGTGCAAACCACCGCCGTAATAAACATTCAACCGTCGCGACAAAATCGGAAAATGCTGCTCGCCCAGCAACGTGACCAGTACCTCTTCGCGCTGCAGGCTCGATTGCAGAATGCCTTCAATGGTTGTTTTCTTGGCGACACGCTGCTTCACCGTCACGCCCCAGTCGGTGCCGAGGCGCATGCCCAGCGCCGTGTCGTAGGATTGAGCGGTTACAGTCAGCATTCCCGAAAATAAAGCGATTGCAGTGAAAATTGCTCGAATCATGGCTTGAGAACGAAGGCGGTTTGGTAAGTAGTATAAGAAAAATAAGAATATTTTCTTAAAAAGATGTGGCGCACTTTGGAAATGTGCCACATCTATCCTGATCCGATTACAAATCAAAAAAACTATCGTATTGGTTTTTGTGCTGCGGGTCTTTCACGCGTTCTTTTACCGGCTCGTTCAAGTCCAGTACATCGCTATCGTCGTTAGCTTGCATGAGCAAATTACTTTTCTCTTCCCCCAATATCAGGGAAACGCCTTCTCGCTCCCATTTTTCCAGCATTTTCAGGCCTTCTTCCTCAAAAATGCCATTCTGCAAATCGACCGAATCCATGAAATTCGCCGACATTTCCATGAAGCGTTCCATCTCGCCGACCTTATTGGCGACGTCTTCCGTAATAGCTTCCATCGCCTGGTCGAACATCGCGCGCTTATCCGGGTCACCGCTGATAATGCTCATCGCCGACCGCATCGCGCCGTGGCTCGCATGGATAGCCTTGCGCTCCTGTTCTTTCACTTTCACCTGATCCTGAATGTCTTCCATCAGCACCTGAGAATTCTCGTACATCTTGGTCAGAACGCGGTAGAGCACTTCCATTTTTCGGTATAAATCCTCCAGGCGCATATTCGATTCCTTCAAGCGCCCGGCCTGGCGCGTTTTCAGAATCATAATATTCTGCTTATCGGTCTCTTTTGCCTTGCTGGCCATGCTCAGGCTCGTTTGTATCTGCTTTTTATTATTGTGGATCACTTCGTTCAACTGGTGCATCTGCCCCCGCAACTGCGCGATCTGCTTGTTCATTTTACGCAGATTATCCTTCAGGTCTTCCACGTACGATTTCAAAATACCGATTGGATCGATTTGCACAAACATGCTCGTGATCCAGCGCATCATACCTTTGTACATGTAACTCACCAGATTGCGCATCTTCGGGTCAAGCACCATGTACACAATGGCACCGAGCGCCAGCAGCATCAAGCTCAAATACAGCACATTCTGCGCCAAGCCAATCAATACCGGCAGCCCGACATACAGCAAATAACCGCCCCCGATGATCAAACCGGCGAGGAAGATCATGCCCGTAACTCCCTCCGGGCGTTGCCAAAACGATTTCTTTTTAAATTCTGCGTTTGGTGTATCCATTTTTCAAGTCCTGATTTTTAAATTTAGAATGATGCAAACCGCTTTTTCAAACGGCAATTTACGTTTATTTTAACAGATAATAAATCAAAAAACCAATTGCAATAGCTAAAAAGCCAAAAAATGCGAGATAAAAGCTATTGACCGCCAGCGTCGTCAGCAGTGGCAAAAATACACCGCTCCTGCAATCAGCAAAAATAGCAACGCGCCAATCGTTCGCCGCATCCATTTACTGGATTTCTCCCGCATAGCCCCGTTCGTTACTGCAAATATTGTTTCATCCGCTCCACATCCGCCGCAATCTGGCTCACAAGCGCATTGTAAGAAGCGATGAAGTTGTTTTTGGTCGTTTCCACTTTGGTGCGCGCCTCCCCTATTTCTGCCTGTAAAGTCTCAATTTGTTGGCGCTCCGCCGTTATTTCCGCCTGCAATTGCTTGATTTGCTGCTCTTTTACTTGAATATTCGATTGTAAGTTATTGATTTGCTTGCCTTTAGCGCCAATCGATTCATCTTCCTGCCGAGCTACCGCTTTTGCGAACTTTTCCTGCTCTTTTTGCAAAACCTGCAAATAATGCTCCGCCGTTTCGATTAATTTAGCAGGCTCCGCGCCCATGGTTTTCGCCATCGCAAATGCCGACTGGTAGCGCGTCGGCTCGTCCATAGGCATTTTTTGCAGCGATTGGAGCGACTTTTTGTATTCCAAATAGTCAAAGCCGTCCTTATTATTGTCCTCCATCGCCTTAAATAAAATGTCCATAAATACTTGATTCACGCGACCCGGCTCGCCCGTCTTGCTTTCGGAAACCGTTACTTTCTGCTGAGCCGGCGTCGGCTCTTTCCTGGCTGCCTTTGATACCTCCTCTTCAATAATGAACAGCGATTTCAGATTTTTTAATACAGACATGACACACTATTTACAATCATAAGTACGGTTAAATTGCAGGATTGGTTCCACTTATTATCACCGCAATAGATGAAAATTGTAGAATTTTCTACAAATTAAAGAAAATTTGCCGATTTGCCAATATACTCGTTTGCTGATTTTGGCTGCTTTTTGTGCGAAATTTTACAAAAACTTCGATCTTTGCGAAAAGCAACAACCGGCAAACCGCATGCGCAATATTCTGACTTTTGATGTGACCATTCCCGTACTGAATGAAGAAGAAACGCTGGAACGCCAGGTGAAAACCCTGCACGCTTTTCTGCAAGAACATTTTCCGACGGCAAACCAATGGCATATCGTCATTGCCGATAATGGCTCGACCGACCGGACATTTGCCATCGCCGAACGACTGAGCGCTGACATTCCGGAAGTGCAGGTCGTAAAAGTGCCGCACAGAGGCGTTGGTCTGGCGCTGAAAACTTCCTGGGAGCAGTCGCAGGCGGATATCGTCGGCTACATGGATTTGGACTTAGCCACTGATTTACAGCACTTCCCGGAAGCGTATGCTGCCCTGGCGAAGCTGCACTGCGACATCGTTTACGCCACGCGGCTGCACCCAAAATCGCGGGTTATCGGCAGACCGCTGAAGCGGGAAATCGCTTCGCGCGGCTTCAATTTTCTACTCAAAGCCTATCTTGGTATTCATTTTTCGGATGGCATGTGCGGGTTCAAGTTTTTAAAACGGGAAGTTTATCCGAAACTCCATGCGAATGGTGCACAAAACGACGGTTGGTTCTTTTCCACTGAACTGCTCACCGTCGGTGAATGGCTGGGCTTGAAGCTCTGCGAACTGCCCGTCACCTGGACGGACGACGTAACCAGCAGCCGCGTGAAAATCATCCCACTCGCAAAACGCTACATCAAAGGAATGCAGGCGTTGAAAAAAAAGAAACCCGAAATCGTAAAACAGCGCACAAGGTGACGCTCTGCGCCTTTGCTAGCGCTGTACTTCGTCCAGTGCGCCTTTCAAAACACCCTGCACAAATTCTATCGTCGTTTGCTCCGTTAGCGCCGGACTGTGTCCGGTGCTCAACGCCCGAATAAACGCACTGCCAATGATCGCGCCCTGCGCATACTGGCACGCCGTGCTGAACGTTTCGTGGTCAGAAATACCGAAGCCGATCAGTCTTGGGTTTTGCAATTGCATCGAATTGATCCGCTCAAAATAAGCCAGTTGCTCCTCGGAAATACCCGCCTTCGCACCGGTGATCGAAGCGCTCGACACCATGTAAATAAAGCCACGCGTGCGTTCATCCACTTTGCGAATACGCGCTTCGCTCGTTTGTGGCGTGATGAGAAAACTGATGCTCAGGTCCAATTCGGAAAATAAATCCTGGAATTGCTCCTCATACACGTGCAGCGGCATATCCGGCAAAATGACCCCATCGATGCCCGATTCCTTGCATTGGCGGAAGAATTTTTCTTCGCCGTATTGCATTACTTGATTGAAGTACCCCATCAGAATGAGTGGAATTTGCGTCTTCGCACGAACGGAAGTAATTTGCTCAAACAACAGCGGCAAAGTCATGCCATTTTTTAAAGCTGCCGTACCACTTTCCTGTATGGTCGGTCCATCCGCTAAAGGGTCAGAATAGGGCATCCCGATTTCGATCAGATCCGCGCCGCCTCGTTCCAGCGCCAAGATGATTTTTTCTGTATCCTGCAAATTCGGATAACCGGCAGTAAAGTAAATATTGAGAATATTCGACTGCTTATCTTGAAATAATTGTTGAATTCGATTCATTTTTTTATTTGAAAGTTTAGTGAGTTGAGAGGGTTTATAAGGTTGAGTTTACAAGTGTCCTCAAGTCTGGTATCTGGAATCTAAAAATCAGGCATCTTATAAAACCTTCATATACATTCCCAAATCCTTATCACCCCGCCCGGATAGATTAATCACAATCACATCATCCGATTTGTATTCTATTCTATTTAAAGCATAAAAAGCGTGCGCCGTCTCCAATGCGGGAATAATCCCTTCGATGCGCGACAACTCAAACGCCGATTCCATCGCCTCATCATCCGTAATACTTACTGCCTCTGCTCTGCCCGTTGAGATCAGGTGCGCGTGCAACGGTCCAATCCCCGGGTAATCCAGCCCCGCTGAAATCGAGTATGGCTCTACGATCTGTCCATCCGCCGTTTGCATCAGCAACGTCCGGCTACCGTGAATCACGCCTTTGGTGCCCAGCACACTTGTAGCTGCCGAATGCCCACTGTTTACGCCCTTACCCGCCGCTTCCACTGCAATGAGTCGCACACGATGGTCATTCAAATAATGGAAATATGCTCCCGCCGCATTGCTGCCGCCACCGACACAGGCGATCACCAAATCAGGATGCTCGCGCCCTTCTTTTTCCTGCAACTGCCACTTTGTTTCCTCACTGATGACCGATTGAAAACGCGCCACCATATCCGGGTAAGGATGCGGCCCGACCACCGAACCGATGATATAATGCGTGTTCTCCGGGTTATTGATCCAGTCACGAATCGCTTCATTCGTCGCGTCTTTCAAGGTCTGGCTACCGCTGGTTGCCGGTCGCACTTCCGCGCCGAGCATCTTCATGCGTGCCACATTCGGCGCTTGCCGCTCAATGTCCACGGAACCCATATACACAATGCACTCGATGCCCATCAGCGCACACACCGTTGCTGTTGCCACGCCGTGCTGCCCTGCACCCGTCTCCGCAATGATACGGGTTTTGCCCAGCCGCTTTGCCATTAAAATCTGCCCGATGGTGTTATTCACCTTGTGCGCGCCGGTATGACAAAGGTCTTCCCGCTTCAGGTAAATCTTCGCACCGTACTTTTCCGACAAGCGCTCTGCTAAGTACAATGGCGTGGGTCGCCCGACATAATCCCGCAATAAATACTGAAATTCTCGTTGAAAATCAGCCGATTGCATGATGGGAATGTAATGTTCTCGCAGTTCCTCAACGTTCGGGTACAACATCTCCGG
>CAZFBU010000040.1:0-2649 GCA_964517175.1 uncultured Saprospiraceae bacterium | reverse complement strand
ATCCTTCACCCCCGGCTCTATTTCAAACCGACTATTCACATCCACGCCATACAACTGCGGGAAATTCAACCCCTTGATCGCATCCGCATCGCTCGAATCAATGCCGCCACTCAGCAAAAACGGCGTATTGCCTTTGTATTGCGCCAGCAAATTCCAGTCAAACGACACGCCGCTGCCGCCGTGTTGGGGCGTTTTCGTATCGAACAAAAACAGCGAACAAATGCCGTCATACGCCTGCGTTTCCGCAAAATCAAAATCCGCATCCACCGGAAAAGCCTTGATAAACCGGGCACTCCGCGCCGAACTCGCCTCCCACAACAGCTTGATTTCCCTGCAATACTCCGGGCTTTCATTACCGTGCAATTGCACATAATCCAACTCAAAATCATGCACTCGATTCAGGATCTCTTCAATCTCCGCATTCACAAACACACCCACCCGCTTGATGCCTTCCAGCTTCGCTTCATTCTCCACGAGCCATTTTTCCAAGCCCTTCCCCACAAACCGGGGCGACTTTTGATAAAAAATAAACCCCATGAAATCTATGGGCAACTGCGCCAAAGTTTCGATGTTCTCTCGTTCTCGTAATCCACAGACTTTTACTTTCATATTTACAGATTCCAGATTTTTAGCTGCCAAATTAATAAAGTTGATAGGTTTAAGTGTTGAAAAGTTGATTTGCGCAACCTTCCTATGCTTCACTTCAACCATTCAACTCATCCGCTAGAAGCGGATAAATCAACACTTCAACTCTTTTCAAACAATTGCATTATGCAACAAATCCTCCATATATGCTACTTTCTGAATGAATTCCGCGCAAGATTTTCCTGGATTCTCCGTTCGCATAAAATGCTCGCCCATCAAAAAACCGCGATAGCCATTGCTTCGCAGCGCCACAATCGCCTGGGGATTGCTGATGCCGCTCTCAGAAATTTTCACAAACTCCGCTGGAATTTTTTCTGCCAACTCAAACGACGCTTCCAGACTGGTTTTAAATGTTTTTAAATTGCGGTTGTTCACGCCAACGATGTCAATATTTGGATTTAATTTTTCCAATTGCTCCCCGGAGTGGATTTCCAGCAATACATCCAATCCCAGCGTTTTGGCAAAAGCCGACAATTGCACAACCTGCTCCTGGTCAAGGCATTCTGCGATCAATAAAATCACATCCGCGCCTATAGCTTTGGCTTCCAGAATCTGATACGCATCCACGATAAAATCCTTCCGCAAGATCGGTGTCTTGGGATTCGTCTCTCGTGCCAATTCCAAATCTGCACTCGAACCACCAAAAAACTCCCCATCCGTCAGCACCGACAAGCCACTCGCGCCCGCCTGCACGTAGCCGCGCGTGACTTCCTCCACCGACACCTGGTCGTTGATGATGCCTGCCGAAGGCGACTGCCGCTTGAATTCGGCGATAATGCCCGATGCATCTTTCTGCAAAAGTCCTTGCTTTAGCGAAATTGTTTCCCGCTCAAAAAGTGGACTTTTCTCTAATTCCGCAATCGGCTGCGAGTCTTTGCGTTGCGCGATTTCTTTTAATTTAAATGCTACAATTTTGTCCAGAATATTCATGTTTATTAGGTTTATTAGGTTTATAGGGTTGAGAGAGTTTAGCAGTGGCTTAAGTCCTGAGGGCGCTCAACTTCCTAAACCTTCTCCACCTCCTCAACCATTTATCAGTTTTTTAAAATTCTCCATCGCCCGCCCACGCTCGATGCTCGCCTCCGCTTCCAGCATGCAATCCTGCAAGCTCACGTCCGGCTTGAACGTATGGATCGCCATGCCTGCATTCGCTGTCACCACTGCCTTTTGCGCTGAGGTGGCTTCATTTTTTAAAACGTTCCAGAAGATCTCTGCTGCTTTCGCCGGCGTACCGCCCCCGTGCAAATCCGACTGCTGCAACTGTGGCTTCCCTAAATCCTGCGGCTCCAGCACGCGCTCGCCTTCATTCGTCTGCACCTTAAATTTTCCGGTCAAGGAAATCTCATCGTAGCCATCCAGCGCATACACGATCGCGAAGCGCCGCCCCGTCTGCTGCATAATGTAATGGTACATCCGCGACAACTCCTGGCTCGATGTGCCGTACAACTGGTGCGTTGGTTGAATCGGATTCACCAGTGGTCCGAGGATATTGAAAAACGTACGTACGCCCAGCTGCTTCCGAACTGCCCCGACTTCCTTCAGCGCCGGATGAAACAATGGTGCGTGCAAAAAACACAAATTCGCCTCGTCCAACTGCCGCCGCAGCGTATCGCCGTCGTTCGTGAATTCGTAGCCCAGCGTTTGCAGCACATTCGACGAGCCTACCGCCGACGAAGAACCGTAGCTCCCGTGCTTCGTCACCTTGTAGCCCGCGCCCGCCACCACCACCGCCGACAGCGTCGAGATGTTGAATGTATCCTTATAATCGCCGCCCGTACCCACAATGTCAATCGTCTCCTGCCCTTCCACATCCAGCGGCACGCACAGCTCCAGCAGCGCATCCCGAAAGCCCTCCAGCTCCGCCAGCGCAATCGGTCGCATCTGGAAAACGGTGATAAAACTCGCGATCTCTACCGGATTGTACTGCCCACCGGAAATCTCCGTCAGCGTTTGCTTCGCCTCCGCGCGGGTGAGCTTTTTATGATCGTAGAGTTTTTGAAGTAT
>CAZFBU010000039.1:16005-29596 GCA_964517175.1 uncultured Saprospiraceae bacterium | reverse complement strand
TAAAAAGCCCATGAATGAATACGATAGTTTTTGATTCAATTGATTTTTCCATTGTATTATTTGTTTTTATTTGTGAAAATGTTTGTAATGAAGTCATTAGAAGACCAATCATCAATAAAAGAGTAACTTTTTTCATTCGCTTGCAAGTTTTAATTACAAGACAAAGGTAAAGTGCAAAAAAAAGGATTTCCTTAACCCAGGTTAAAATCGTTATCTACTTGCGATTCTTTTTCGTATTCTGCTGAGGGAAGGTCCTTGAATGCCCAGATAAGATGAAATATGATACAAGGGAACTTTATCGTTTAGTTCAGGATGTGTTTCTATAAGTTCTAAATAACGCTCTTCGGCAGATTTCAGCAAGAAGCTCTCCGTTCTCTCAAGGACAATATTTGCAGCCATCTCAGCAGTTAATCGTCCAAAGCGTTCCCATTCGTGTGATTGTTTATATAGCTTTTGGAGGTCGAAAATATTGATATACACAATATGGGCATCCGTTAACGCTTCGGTGTAATATTCACAAGGAATTTGCCTCACGAAGCTTTTATAAGCCGTTACAAATCCATTCCGAGAAAAGAAGAATATATTCTTGTCTTCCCCTTTTTTATAGTCAATGATGTATGACCGAAAAGTGCCTTCAATAACGAATCCAAGCTCCTTGCAGACGTTCTTATAGTTATTGAAAAGCTCTCCTTTCTTAAAGGACTTTTCGTGCCAGTAGTTTGAAGATAAGTCAAAAGCTTCTTCAGACATCCCAGCAAAGTTTTTAAATGTAGTTTGAAGAATTTGTATATTGGTCATGATGAAATGATATACAACGGTTACGTATATGAAACGTTTGGCATTTCGAGGCACTTCCCCATCAAGTTACAAGTACTTTTAATACGAGACGAAGATTTCAATAACCTACTGACTGCCAAATGTTTTATATACGATGTTGTGTGCAGTTTATTATTGTATTTCTCAATGTCAGTAACTTTCTCTGTGAAATTAGCTGATTGCCACAATCAGACTTGTGATCAGTTGAATCAAAGCTATTGGTGCCCAAATGCGTTCTATCTTACTTGGTGTAATAGTATTCATTATTGTTCCAATAATAAAAAATACCACAATAACCCAAATACCAACTCCTGAAATAGTTTTTAGTTGGGGAAACATTAAGTTAGCTTCAGACAATACGATTGCTGCAATAAAGCTTAGAAGTAACATATTAACTACCGCAACTATTCTCATTTTTGGGGGATATTTACCCGGATATTTCCCACCCATTGACGCTTTTCCCCATGGCAATCCTGCGGCTAAACATCCTTGAAAAAGGATAACAATCCCCGTAAATACAGTAAAAATTATTGCTGATGTTGTTTCCATAAAAAATTACTTTTGATTATTGGTTAATGTAAGCATAGGTAATATCTCCTTCATCAATAAATTTTGCATTTTCAGGTTGTTTTAAAGCCCACAGAACCGCCATAAAATCTCCTCCTGCTGCTGCTGCATTTACAACTGTTGGAATAAATATCCAGGACAAAAAGCTTTGCGGTATAAAAAATATTAGCATACATCCAATTATTGAAATCAATAAAAATGGAGCTAATGCTGTAATTATAAATTGTGTTTTTGTTAAAACACTTTCTGGAGCAGCGGCATAAACAATGAGACCCCGAATCCCAATTCTAGGCTTTTGTCTGTGAGTTAAAAAGACTACTGATGCGTGTATGAGTTCATGTAAGAATATAACAATAATTACATCTATCACTATCAAAATGACACTAAGGATAGCAGGAAGCGAATTGATTTCAATATTTATAAGTTCTTTTAAAACTACTTCGCTGTCATTTGCTAAAAAATTTGTTATTAGTAAGAATACATATCCAAACACTATTACACCTAGAGCTCTAAGAAAATAAGATATAATAAGCTGTTTATTGTTATTTCGAAAATCTAACAAATCAATTTGTTTTAAATTTTCAATTTTTTCGTACATATTTTATTTTTTGTTTTTATCATAATTGCACACAGCATCGTGCTATCCGCTGTAAAGTAGCGGCTATATAGTTATATTGTTTCTTCATAGGCTCAGTTGTTTCCTTATTAAATATCCAGAAAACAAAAATATCCGTTCACAAACCCCACACGATCTGTAAACGGATAGCCTCTTAATGTGATAAATGTAAATAAAAATCTGGAAATAGGAAAGGAAATCCGCAAAAAGTAAAGCCAATCATGTTTTCGTCGCTTCGATCAGCGCCCGGTACACCGGGCTTTGGCGTAGCAGTTCCGCATTGCCGAGAATGATGACCTGCTCGCGGGCACGCGTGAGTGCGACATTCAGCTTGCGATCGATGCCTTCATCAGAAAGTGACGTGAGCGAAGCCATTTGCGTCGGCGAGTTGGTACACAAAGAAATCAAAATAATGTCCCGTGCGCCGCCCTGGTAGCGTTCGACGGTGTCGATGGTCAGTGCATTCGTATGGATGCCTTGTTCATTCAGCACGCTTCTGATCTGCGCGATCTGGGCGCGGTAGGGGGTAATGATGCCGATATTCTCGGTTCGCGATTCGTGGTTCGCGGTTTGCATTCGTAGCAAAATTTCCGCAATCAACGCCGCTTCGTGCCGATTCGTTTTCTGGGTTACACTGGTCGTATCTACTTTCGTATCAAAAAATAGCAGGCGTTGTTCGCTAAGCTGGCGCGCTAGTTTGGTGGTTTCGCCGTTTTGGGTGTGGGCGAGTTTTGCCAGTTGTCGCAGGTGCGATGTAACAGTGGGAGGTAGAATTTGCAAGGTGCTTTCATAAAAATGCTCATTCGGAAATTGCATGATGTCCGCGTGCATGCGCCCCTGGTGGCGGAGTTGCGCGTACGCCCAGTGCCAGTCTTGTTCCTTTGCGCGTTTGTACAGGCGCTCGAAAAGTGAATTGCGTAGATTGTTTAAACCAATGGATTCTAAATCTGCATCTTGCACCGCGGAAGCTTGGGCATCCTGTACGACAACGGCGGGTAATTGTTTGTGATCACCGATGAGTACAAAGCGTTTGAATTGTGGCAACAAGCCGACCAGCATGGGTTCCAGCACTTGCGAAGCCTCGTCGATGATGACGGTATCAAATTGTTTCAGTTGTAGAATTTCGGATTTGGAGGCGATAGAAGCAACGGTTGCCACCACAATGCGATGCCGATCAATCGTGTCGCGCAGCTCTTTGCGAGATTGTACTTTTTCTAACTTGTATTGCAATAGCTGTGGCTGAAAGTCCTCGTTGGTCATGTAGCGCGAGCCAATGCGGAAATAATCTTCGCGGATGCTATCACTGATCTGCTCGATGGATTCGCACATTTCATCGACCGCGCGATTGGTGTAAGCTAATAAAAGAATGTTTTCATTAGTTTGGTATAATAAATGCCGAACGACATGCTTCAACATGATACTCGTTTTACCCGTGCCCGGTGGTCCCCAAAGCAAGAAATAATCATTGGCAGTCAGCAATTTGCAAAGGATGCGGTGCTGCTCATCGGTCAGTTCGGGGTCTTTCGGCAAGTCCAGGGCTGCGGTCCACTTGGGCGCAAGCTGCCCGAGGAGCAGGGCTTTCTTCGCGGGGCTGCTTTGCGCAAATTCGTACAAACCGCGATACATCGACAAAAAAGAACCATCCAGCATGTCGGGCTCTAAATTCCAATACTCGAATTGCTCAAAAAATATCGCATTGAACTGGCGTGAACGCAGGCGAACCGTGACTTTTGTTTCGCTTAATTCCACAATCGTACATTTAAAAATCTGATGCGCCAGCGGCGAGTCACCCTCGGGATAGAGTACAGCGATGTCTCCTTGCCGGAAATTTGCGAGCGGGTTTGTCAAATCCGATTTGGTAAAAATAACCAGCGGTTCGTCGGCCGCCGCTTGATTGTCAACCACTTGCAAATGATTGAAAATGCTGAATTGTTCCTGCTTGCGCTCGAAGGTATCCAGCCAAAGCGAAGCTTGCCCGTTGATGGATTCTAAGCCTTGCACGCCTGTTTTTGCCAATTGGTGCTCCCGCGCGATGAAGCCCGAAAAAGCGGTATAATATTTCTTTTCCAACTCGCTCATGCTTTGCCAAATGCCTTCAAAATTCGCGAGATCGCGCTGCGTGAAGCCTTTGGCATTCGGAAACGCGCTCGGTCGCAGTCGCCCGAAGAGTCGCTGCCCTTGTTCCAGCAGATCGCCGCCGTCCTGCCCGATACGCAGCAACAGCCATTCCAGGGCTACCAAATGATTGCGTACTTGCAGGGCTTCGTATTGCTGGGCGCGCACGCGCGGCGCGAAGCGGAGTTGTTTGTCCTGTTGCCCAGAATATAGAATGTAGTTTACTGGATCGCTGCCTTTCCCGAACGTGGATTGAATGAGCAGGTCGTAGAGCAGTGTCTGCGTGAAGTGGTTATTGCTAATGCCGTAGGCATTGGGCATGAAAGGCTGTCCGCTTTTTAATTCGATGATCGCCGAGCGGTCTTCCGATTGGTAAAAAACGTCGAGGCGTCCTTGCAAACCGTAGTTTTCGGAATAGAAGGTAGGTTCTAAATAACATTGCTCAATTTCGATTTGCTGCGCTTGCAAATCTTGTTTGACCAGTTTTTTCAGGTTGATAAAATGGAGTTGGCTGGTTTGTTGAATTTCGCGAATTTCAGCATTTTCAAACAAGGAAAACGCTAGCGGATTGATCTGGAAAACCTGTGGGAATAATGCCTTGAACGTCCAATCGGGTTTGTGCATGAGCTCGTCGAGGAAGAAATTGGCGATATGCCCCAGGCTCAGGTGCTTGCTACTTTCAAACGGCAAATATTTTTTCATTAAATGCAAGAACGGCTCGGGCTGGGCATCGCGGAAGCATTCGGCTACAGCCGACACATCCACTAGATAATCCGGCTCCACCACGAAAGCGCGCGGGCGATAAAGTCCAGCTTTATCAATTTCTACATCGAGCAAATTGAGCGATACCGGAAAGCCAAACACCTTGCGAATCGCGGCGATCGTGGGATCAAAATTTTCGTTGTGCTCCGGTAAGCTATATTGAATGCGAATGGTGGCTTCGGGCTGGTCTTCGGCTTTGGCGAGCAATTGCTTCCGCTCCGGATCATCCGACAGCGCCACCACGCGAACCTGCGTCCGGTACGCCCGCACCTCCGCCTGCCGGAAGGGATGTTGCCATTTTTTCGGAATAACATCCTGTAAATCAGTTGCTAGTGGCTCATTGTGCAAGGCACCAATACACTCGGTTACTACCCGTAAGCCCAATTTATAAATGGAATCATCCGCCGTTTGATTGTGCAGGGATTGCTCTGCCAATTTGCGAAACTGATGGATGTAATATTGCAGTTTTTTATCAAATTGGTGCTGGTGCGCCACGTACGCGATACGTGCGAAGAGGGTTGAAAATTGCAGACGCTCCAGCTTGGTGGCTTCCAGAAAAAGGGTTTGCAGCAGGCGATAGAGTGCGTCCACTTTGCCTGCGGTGGGCAATGCCTCATTTTGTGCAATTTTCCAGACTTCCCGGTAGAACAGCTTCGCCAGCGCTTCGTTTTTCATTCCACGAATGTAAGGCTTTTGCGAAACTTGTACCTAATCAACCTTTCAACGTGTGTATAACAAATTGCACAAAATGGAAAATTCAGCTTTAGACTACTTTAGTGAAAGTATTGGTATCACTACATTTTCGTAAAACCTATAAAGCGCTAATTTGGGTAAAAAGTGCAATTTGTTATACACACCCTTTCAACAATTCAACCTACAACAACATCAAATCCATTTTACCAAATTCAAGTCCTGGCGGTGCGGCAGCAACTCGTGCTTCGGGAAAACCCGGAAACCGTATTCATAGACGCCAGAGATTTCCAGCTCTACGTTGCATTCGTAAGTCGCCTGGTCGGCTGTGTGTTCCTTGAGGGCAAACTCCCGCACAAAGCGCAGGTCCAGCTCGCGGTCGTTGTGGATGCGCTTGAAGAACACCAGTTCGATGCCTATGTGCTCCGGCGCGATGCCGTTGAGGTTCAGCCGGACTTTCGCTCTGAAATGCTCGCCCATCGGCAGGGCGTAGTTATCCGTGTCGAACACGTCCATCATTTCCACGTGTACACCCGACCAGCGCTGCCGGATTTGTTGCTTCCAGCTGGCAATTTCCTTTGCAGCGGCAAAATGATTATTGTGCAAATGGCGACTGCGCGCGGCTTGTTTTTCGTAAAAGCGATGCAGGTAGTCATCCATCATGCGCTTCATGGTGAATTGCGGCGCTACTTCGGCGATGATGTTCTTGATGTACTGTACCCAGCGCTCGGAGATACCGTTCTCATCCTGAGCATAATACGTCGGCAGAATATCTTCCTCCAGTATGTTGTAAATGGTCTCTGCGTCCAATTCGTTTTGCAGTTCCGGCTCGTCGTAGGTGTTTTCCAGCGGCAGTGCCCAGCCGGCGTCGGGGCGATAGCCCTCTGCCCACCAGCCGTCGAGTACGCTGAAATTCATCACGCCGTTCAGCGCCGCTTTCATGCCGCTCGTACCGGAGGCTTCCTTGGGGCGGGTTGGTGTATTCAACCAGATGTCAACGCCCTGCACCAGCAGTTTTGCCATTTCCATGTTGTAATTTTCCAGGAAAATGACCTTGCCGATGAACTCCGGCTGCCGCGAAATATGGATGATATGGCGAATCAAATCCTGCCCGCCGTGATCCGCCGGGTGCGCCTTGCCGGCAAATAAGAATATAATTGGACGATCCGACTGATTGGCAATTTCCTTGAGGCGTTCGATATTTGTAAACAAAAGCTGTGCGCGCTTGTAGGTCGCAAACCGCCGTGCGAAGCCAATCACCAGTGCGTCCGGTTTGATGCTGTTCATCGTTTCAAAGATGACACCGGGTTTCTCGCCCCGGCGCGTCAGGTCTTTCTGCAAACTGGTCTTTACATAATCGAGGAGCCGTTTTTTCAGCGTTTTGCGAATGGACATAATTTCCGCATCCGGCACTTGGTGGATATTGCGCCAGTAATCGGCATTGGATTGGTCCTGCAGGAATTTTTCGCCAAAATATTGTTTGTACAAACCGTGCCATTCCTTCGCAATCCAAGTCGGGTAATGTACGCTATTCGTCACATAGCCGAGGTGTAATTCCCGTGGTGCAAAGCCCGAATACAACACATTGAACATTTTTTGCGAGACCAGGCCGTGCAGCTTACTCACGCCATTTACCTCCTGGGACATCCGGATTGCCAGGTGACTCATCGAGAACAATTCGTGCGCGTTATTCGGATCCATTTTGCCTAAAGCAATAAATCTTTCCCAGCCAACGCCGGTTTCTGCAATGAAATTGTGGAGATAATTGCGGAGCAAATCCTCCGAGAAGTAGTCGTGCCCCGCTGGTACGGGCGTGTGCGTAGTGAAGAGCGAAGAAGCCCGCACCAGTTCGATCGCCTGCTCGTAGCCAAGCTGTTCGTTACGTATATAGTCCTTCAGGCGCTCCAGATTCAAAAAAGCCGCGTGCCCTTCATTACAGTGATACACATCTGCTGAAACGCCCATTGCTTTCAGGGCGCGCATACCGCCGATGCCGAGCAGAATTTCCTGCTTGAGGCGGTGTTCGTTGTTGCCGCCGTACAATTGATGGGTCAGTCCGCGATCTTCCCAGCTGTTTTCAGGGATATCGGTATCCAGCAGGTAGAGCGAAATGCGCCCGACTTTCAGTTCCCAGACCTTCGCGTAAACCGTGCGCCCCTGCAATTCGACCGCAACTTTGATCCATTCGCCGACGTCATCCCGCACCGGTAAGATGGGCAGTTGCGTGAACTTCTGCGGTGGGTAGTTGTGAATCTGGTCACCGTGCAGCGAAATTTCCTGCTGGAAATAGCCGTGCCGGTACATCAGCCCGACCGCAACCATATCCACGTTCATATCGCTGGCTTCCTTCAAAAAGTCGCCTGCCAGCACACCCAAACCGCCAGAGTACAAATGCAGCGAGATGTGTAAGCCATATTCCATACAGAAATAGGCAATTCGGGGGCTATCCGAACGGGGCAGCTCCGTCATATAAGCGTTGAATGCTTGGTCCACTTGTTGCAACTTTGCCATAAATGCCTCGTCGCCAAGTAATTGCTGGGTGGTTTCCAGGCTCATTTCGTCGAGAAGTACAATGGGATTGTACCCGGCTGTTTCGAGCGTTAGTCCGTTGCTGATGAATTGGAACAACTCAATGGCGTCTTTTTGCCACGACCACCAGAGGTTGTTCGCCAGTGTTTGCAGCGGTAGCAGTGTTTCCGGCAGTTTGGATTCGACAAAAATGCGTTTTAGCTGAAAATCAATGGTTTCCTGACTATTCATGCGAATGATAAAGTTTTTCGTAAATACAACAGCAAAAATAGAATTCTTTTTGGAAGCGGAGCATGCAATTCCCCGATTCTTGTGAAAATTTACACGAAGAATTTTCGGGTAAATCTTGTTTTTTTAGAGAAAATTTGTCAAATTTATTGCAGAAAAGCAGCATTTTTTGAAATTAATCGTTCTTTGTATTTGAATAAAGACATCCATTACCATATATTTGTAAGGCAATATCTACGTATCTGAAAATTTTCTACCCTGATTCCGTTACAAACCGACTTCTGAAAAGGGTTTTCGGCTCGCGAATATTTGCGGCAAAAAACAACAGATGCCGCCCAACCAACTCAAAAAGTTTGCGTAAGAAATTACATTTTCTTGTAATAATTAAATTTGTGTTAACGTTTCTGTCATTCAGGTTACCTGAGCGGGAATGCTACGTATAAATAGTTAAACAACATCTTGTAACATGAGAAAACTTTTTTTAATTTTAGCAAGCACTTTGACATTCACTTTATTGAGTATTTCAACCTACGGTCAGATGATTCAAATCGAATGCATGAACGGCACGGAAGTTTGTCAGGGCTTTATGCCGGACAATCAGGCGCAAATGGAGATAATGAACGGATTGCCGATGACGGTTCCGGATGATACCTACGTCACTTTCCGTTGGTATTCCAAGCACGAAAGAGGTACCCGCTACTGGGATACCAACCAGGCAACGCGAAAAGTGCCGGTGCCGTGGGCTGGCGAATATACCGTCCACGTAGAGGTGATGTTCGTTCGCAAGTCCAATTACAAGCCATACGCCAAGTTCCACTCCAATGAAGTGAAATTCATCGGCAAAGTTTGCAAACCCTGAAATATCCAGCAAGGAATGTTATTGGTGTGCCGTTTTTTTAAAACTCGCACCTGCCAGCAATTTACAGTAGAGAGAAGGGGGCTGTTTTTGCCGTCGGGGCATCACGACGGCACTGATTTATTTCTTCGACGCAAGCGTCGGGGAATTAAGCCCAGCTATGATTAAATTATGGGTGGTGATATCAATTCAAGATAAAACTAAGAAATATTGGTACAACCCAGATATTTCCCTGTCAAAAAGCTATTTTTCGGAAAACTGTAATTTGCATGAAATTCATCGAAACGCCGAACGCGCCCCTGCCCGCCGGTCACTACTCGCAAGCAACCGTTTGGAATGACCTGATCTTCGTGGCCGGGCAGTTGCCCATCACGCCCAGCCGGGAAAAAGTCCTCGGTAGTGCGGGCGAGCAAGCCCTGCAAGCACTGGAAAACCTGAAAGCCATCGTTGAAGCAGCAGGCGGCGATCTGGAGCACGTACTGAAAGTAACGGTTCATATTGCCGATATTTCGCTCTGGGACGAAGTGAACGCGGTGTATGCGAAGTTCTTCGGCGGCCACAAGCCGGCGCGTGCCATCGTGCCCACGAAGGAATTACACCACGGTTTTTTGATTGAAATAGAAGCGATTGCCGCAAAAAAATGAACAGAAGCCATCCCGAATCTTTGCCATACTCGTCCCGCAGGGACGGAATATAGGTAAATAGCTCATATTGCTGATTCGAATGCTTAAAGTTGCTTTACGCCGTATTCGGCTCGGGCTTTTTGTCACTGGGTCGCGTCCCCGCACTTCTGATCTGGATGACCTTTTGCAGCAAATCAAACCAGAACGGCGCGCCAAGCGAGATCGCCAGCGCCGTGACCAGCCAACCGCCAAGCTTCAAAAGGACAAACCCAATTTTCTTTTCCGCTGCCCGATATTGTTCCTGAAAGGGCTTTTCCCAGCCCAGACCCAAGGGTGAAGGCACATTCTGCAACTGATGCAGCAAAAGCGAATCAGCAAGCCCTTTTAGCTGCAAAGCCCGCGCCATTCCGGCGGTATCGGAGGGAGCCACGGCTAGAGCGGTCAGGGTATCCGGGGCATTATAATAATTTGCAAATTGGTTGTTGTCCAGAAATGCATCCGCCAGTTCCAGCAGCTTCTGCCGGTCATTGGGGTATTGGGTCAGGTTAGAATAAATTTTGAATGTATCGGCATCAAATGCTACGCCAATGAGCAAACCAATAACCATCAGGCTCAACTGCACATTCCGCTTGTACCAGCCGGAAGCCCGATCCATGATCTCATCGTACTGTTTGTTGAACGCCGCTTTGGCTTTTTCAACTTCCGATTCCAGGTTTTCCACATAATCCGTGACGATGCTGCGCTCGCCAGTTCCCGCCCGTTGTAAGGGCATTCCACGGTCGCTGTTGTACAAAACAGTCAGATGCTTTTTCAGGTCAGACTGCTGTAAATGCGAAATCGTAGTCGGCAGCATCGTGCTGGTCGTCGCCTCTGCCGAACGCTCCTGCGGCAGAATGCTGAAAGACTGGCGCTCCCCGTTCGCAATGGGGACCTGCTCCTGGTCGTCTTCTTTCAGAACGTCCTTGATCACGGCGATTGCCTGCTCTGCCGACAGGTAAGATGGCAGTTTTTGTTGCCCCAGCCAGCTACTTTTGTATTTTTGATAGACCTTACTTTCCTTGATTTTTTGCCTGGTGTTCTTCTTGCCGGTACTTCTTGCTACCAATGCCTCCGCCTTTTCTTCAATTTCCAGCAACTGCATCAATGCCTTGAGCAGCACGCGCCCGCGCATGGAGAAAAGCGCTGCGACGATTTCCTGAACAGTGGTAGCCAGTAAGCTCAGCAAAAGGAAAATAAAAACTAGCCCGATGACGATTTCCAGGGTTTCCATAAGTGTGTTTTGGTTTTAGCGTATCCATTTTGATTTCGAGCACAAAAGATACGGAAATCCCCGGCAGAAAAATCAAATTTCACGCTAGAAATTCAAAAGTACTTCAATTTATGCAGCCTTCTCGCGTGCCCGGGGAATCGTAAGACGTCGGGGGAAGGTACATGTTTTGTCGTCTCCGATTCGATTTGTTTATTTGAACAATAAAATGGTTTATCCGAAAAATAACCTTTTTAAATTTTGATCAAAATGTATTAAAATATTGATTATTTTGTATTGTTACAAAAACTTTATTTTATAGAAACGGGGCTATTTTTATAAAAACCGCACTTGGAAATCGTATTTTTTATCAATTTTTTAATTAGCTTGAATCTTTTTCGACCGTTTTTCATTTTTATGTATGGAATCCTATCCGTATTTTTGAAAAACTTGCTTCAATCCGGTATGGAACCTAACCAAACCATATTCCAAATTTTGACGCACCTGTCGTCAAGCTCAATGTATGAAAACAAACCAGCAAAAAACTACAAGTAAAGCGATGCGACGAGCTTTATTAAAATAAATCGTTTGCTGACGCTTATCTGAATCTGTAGCCAAATTACGGACTACCAACAAACTAAGAGGACAAATATCCTGACTTAATCAAACCAGTAATGATATGGAAGAATATGCGCAATGTGGGTTGTACACGCCTGAACTCGAACGCGATGCCTGCGGTACGGGCCTGATTGTGAATTTAAATAGTGAAAAGTCGCACCAACTGGTAGAAGATGCCCTGCAAATGCTCATGAATATGGAGCATCGGGGTGCCTGTGGTTATGAAGCAAATACGGGTGATGGCGCAGGTATTCTGGTACAGTTGCCGCACGATTTTTTTGTAAAGGAATGCAAAAAACTTGGCTTTGATTTGCCGGAGTTTGGCGCATATGGCGTGGGGATGATTTTTTTTCCGATGGAGCAGTGGCTGCGCGAGCAGTGCAAGGTTTACTTTGATGATTATGTTGATGAGCTTGGTTTTGAGGTGCTTGGCTACCGCCCCGTGCCAACCAACAACGCCAGCCTCGGCGACACCGCCAAAGCCGTAGAACCTTATATGGAGCAGGTTTTTGTACAACCCAAAGAACCGCTGACGCCAAAAACGCTGGAGCGGAAGCTGTACGTGCTGCGCAAGTTTGCGACCCACAAAATCCAGGATGCCTTTCCGGAGTGGCGGGATCACTTTTACATCGCGTCTTTTTCGTACAAGACTATTGTTTATAAAGGTCAGCTAACGACCTGGCAGTTGCGCCCGTATTTTCCTGATCTGCACGATGAAAATTTCACCTCTGCGGTCGCGCTGGTGCATTCCAGATTTTCCACCAATACTATTCCAAAATGGAAACTCGCGCAGCCGCTGCGCTACATTGCGCACAACGGCGAGATCAATACCATCACCGGCAATCAAAACTGGTGGCGCTCCAAAGAAAAAATGCTCGAGTCAAAATTATTTACCGACGAAGAATTGGAAAAGCTCAAGCCGATCTGCGGCGATGCCCTCTCGGATTCGGGAAACTTCGACAATGTGCTGGAATTCATGACCCTGAGCGGTTTTTCCATGCCCCACGCGCTAATGATGATGATCCCGGAAGCCTGGGAGCAGGACGAGCAAATGGAGGATTACAAGCGCGCTTTTTACGAATACCATAAGACCATCATGGAACCCTGGGACGGACCGGCGTCCGTTTGTTTTACCGACGGCATTGTTGCCGGCGCTATGCTTGACCGCAATGGCTTGCGTCCTTCGCGCTACGTGCTGACCAGCGATAACCGCCTGATCATTGCCTCCGAGGCAGGAGCACTGCCGGTTGACCAATCAACGGTGTTGGAGAAGGGGCGGTTGCAGCCGGGCAAGATCCTGATCGCCGATTTAGATCAACAACGCATCGTTGCTGACGCCGAAGTAAAAAAGGTCATTTGTCAGAATTTGCCTTACAAAGACTGGCTCAATCAGCATCGCACGCGGCTAAGCGAACTGCCCGCCCGCGCGGAAGCGGAGGAAAACATGGATAAAAAATCGTTGCTGCAGCGCCAGCAATTATTTGGCTTCACGCGGGAAGATCTGAAAGTACTCATCAAACCCATGGTACAGGACGGTAAAGACCCCATCGGCTCCATGGGCGCGGACACACCATTGGCGGTGCTTTCGCAGCGGTCGCAGCATTTGTCGAATTACTTCAAGCAATTGTTCGCGCAAGTCACCAATCCGCCGATCGATCCCATTCGCGAGCGCTCGGTGATGTCGCTGTTTGCGATGCTGGGCGGCGCGGGAAACATTCTCGACCTGAACGAGGAGCGAGCGCAATTTATTCATCTGCCCAGTCCGGTGCTGACCAATACGGATTTAAGTCGAATCAAGTACATCAAGCATGTCAACTACGAATCGGCGGTGATTGACACGCTCTTTAAACCCGACGGGCAGAACGGGCGACTGCGCGCTGCCATCCAACAAATTTGCGCGACCGCCGAAGACCTCGTTCGTAATG
>CAZFBU010000039.1:6903-15905 GCA_964517175.1 uncultured Saprospiraceae bacterium | reverse complement strand
CGGGAAGGCTTGCGTAGTCTGACTTCCATTGTAGTGGAGGCGGGCGACGTCTGGGAAACGCATCACTTTGCTACTTTGGCAGGCTACGGCGCGAGTGCGGTGAATCCTTACATGGCTTACGCGACGATTGTCGATATGTACGCACGGCGGTTCTTCGAAGAGCAATTATCGCTGGAAAAATTATATCAACGCTACAATAAAGCCGTCGGTACGGGCTTGCTGAAGATCATTTCCAAAATTGGCATTTCGACTTTTCAATCGTATCAGGGCGCGCAGATCTTCGAGGCGTTGGGCATTAAGAAAACCGTCATTAATGAGTGTTTTGCCGGTACGGTTTCGCGGATTGAAGGCATTGGTTTTGACGAGATCGCCCAGGAAGCAATTGCCCGACACCAAATGGCGTATCCAGAGAAAAGCGTTCCGAATCCGAGCCTGGATGTCGGCGGCATTTTCCAGTGGAAACAGCAGGGCGAAGCGCATACGCTAAATCCGCAGACGATTCATTTGTTGCAATATTCTACGCGTAAAAACGACTGGACGGCTTACCGCAAATATGCCAAATTGATCAATGAACAAAACGAGCGGGCGCTGACGCTGCGCGGGCTGCTGAAATTCCGCAAAGGAAGGAGTATTCCGATTGCGGAAGTCGAGCCTGTTGAAAACATCCTGAAGCGTTTTGCAACGGGCGCGATGTCTTTCGGTTCGCTCTCGCACGAAGCGCACGCGACCCTCGCCATTGCCATGAATCGCATCGGCGGCAAGAGCAATAGCGGCGAGGGCGGCGAAGATAATTCCCGTTACACGCCAAAACCAAACGGCGATTCCGAGCGCTCGGCGGTGAAGCAGGTCGCGTCCGGCCGCTTTGGTGTCACGAGTTATTACCTTGCCAACGCCGACGAAATTCAGATCAAAATGGCGCAGGGCGCCAAGCCCGGTGAGGGTGGTCAGTTGCCCGGGTACAAGGTCGATGAATGGATCGGTCGGGTGCGCCACGCAACGCCCGGCGTCGGCTTGATCTCACCGCCACCGCATCACGATATTTACTCGATTGAGGACTTGGCACAGCTGATTTTTGATTTAAAAAATGCAAATCCGAAGGCGGACATCAGCGTCAAGCTGGTCTCGAAGGCTGGCGTGGGCATTATCGCTTCCGGCGTTGCCAAAGCACATGCGGATTCCATACTGATCTCCGGGCATGACGGTGGCACGGGCGCTTCGCCCCTCACGTCGGTGCGGCACGCGGGCTTACCCTGGGAATTGGGATTGGCGGAAAGCCATCAAACGCTGGTACGGAATAAGCTCCGCGACCGCGTGTCTTTGCAGGTGGACGGGCAAATCCGGACGGGGCGCGACCTGGCCATTGCCACTTTGCTTGGCGCGGAAGCGTGGGGCGTGGCAACTGCAGCGCTCATTGTGGAAGGCTGCATTATGATGCGTAAGTGTCATCTGAATACCTGTCCGGTGGGCATTGCTACGCAGGATCCGGAATTGCGCAAGCGCTTCAATGGTGATCCACAACACATTATCAATTTTTTTACTTTCCTCGCACAGGACCTCCGAGAGATCATGGCAGATCTGGGCTTCCGCACCATCAACGAAATGGTTGGTCGGGTGGAAATGCTGCGCCTGAAAAGCGATATTGCCCATTGGAAATATGCACACCTGGATTTGCGACCAATTTTGTACAAAGAACCAACGCCTACGAAAATTGGCTTGTACAAGCAGATCGAGCAGGATCATGGCATCAGCGATGTGTTGGATCGGCAGTTGATCCAGCGGGCGAAGCTTGCGCTGCAGGAGCGGAGAAGCGTGTCTTCCGAGTTTGTCATTCGCAATACGGACCGCGCGGTGGGCACGATGTTGTCTTACGAAATTTCCAAGCGATTTAAAAACAAAGGCTTGCCCAGCGGCAGCATCAACTTCCGGTTTCGGGGCTCGGCGGGGCAGAGTTTTGGCGCATTTGGTGCAAAGGGATTACATTTTGTATTGGAAGGCGAATCCAACGATTACTTCGGCAAAGGACTTTCCGGAGCGCGGCTCATCGTGGTATCCGATCGCCAGGCGACATTTGACGTCAGTCGGAATATCATCATCGGCAACGTAGCGCTCTACGGTGCGACTTCCGGCGAGGTGTATATCAACGGCATGGCGGGTGAGCGATTTGCGGTGCGCAATTCCGGCGCCCACGCCGTCGTGGAAGGCATTGGCGATCACGGCTGCGAGTATATGACCGGCGGAACGGTCGTGGTGCTCGGCGAAACCGGAAAGAACTTCGCAGCGGGCATGAGCGGCGGCATCGCCTATGTTTACGATATAAATCAGGAATTCGGGCGCAAGGTAAATCCGGGGATGGTGGACCTCGACCCGATGGAGCAAAGTGATTTCGACCGGGTGCAGAAGCTGGTGCGTAACCATTTTGCCTACACGAGCAGCGCCCTGGCGTTGGATTTGCTGAATAATTGGTCGCTGGCTCGGCAGCATTTTGTAAAAGTGATGCCACGGGATTATAAAGCGGTATTGCAAAAAAGAGCAGGCGAAATGGAAGTGGTGGTCGATCTGGAATATGCGGCGGTGGGGTGATGGCTTTGTTATTTGGGGACTTGTTAAATGAATAAAATAATGGATTCGAGTGGTTTTTTGAAATATGACAGAGTAACGCCGACGGCGCGAGAGCCGAAGGAGCGGATCAGCGATTACAAAGAAATTTATGGGGATTTTAGCGAGGAGCAAACAGTAAAGCAAGCGACGCGCTGTATGGATTGCGGTGTTCCTTTCTGTCATAATGGTTGCCCGCTGGGAAATATCATTCCCGAGTTCAATGAGGCGGTGCACGAAAAAAACTGGCTGCGGGCGTATGAAATATTGAATAGCACGAATAATTTTCCGGAATTCACCGGGCGGATTTGTCCGGCGCCGTGCGAAGCAGCTTGCGTACTGAACATCAATCAGGATCCCGTAGCGATTGAGCACATTGAAAAAGAGATCATAGAAACTGCTTTTGCTAGAGGGTTTGTACGCCCGCAGCCGCCGGTTTTGCGCAGCGGCAAAAAAGTAGCGGTTATTGGCTCCGGGCCTGCAGGGCTGGCGGCGGCCGTACAGATGAACAAGGCGGGGCACGTGGTCACCGTTTTTGAGAAAAGCGACCGGATTGGTGGTTTGCTGCGGTATGGTATTCCTGATTTTAAATTGGAAAAATGGGTGCTGGAGCGACGCATTGCCATCATGGAAGCCGAAGGCATTCGCTTTAAGACCAATGCGGAAGTTGGTGGAAACGTCGATGCGCAGCAGGTGGTAGATGAGTTTGATGCGACGCTGTTGTGTGGCGGCTCCACGGTGCCGAGGGATTTGCCGATTCCCGGTCGGGAACTCCGGGGCGTGCACTTTGCGATGGAATATCTGGAGCAGTGCAACCGGCGTGTGGCGGGCGATGTGATCCCGGAATCGGAACTGATTGATGCGAAAGGGAAGCACGTGGTGGTAATTGGTGGGGGCGACACCGGCTCGGATTGCGTCGGTAATGCCAATCGGCAGGGCGCGGCATCGGTAACGCAGTTGCAATACCACGACCAGCCGCCCTTTCAGCCCGATCCGGCGCTTTGGCCCAATGTGCCCTTAATATTCACGACATCCTCCTCTCACGAAGAAGGCTGCAACCGGGAGTGGGCAGTTTTAACAAAATCGCTAATTAGTGACGAAAAAGGTTTGGTAAATTCGCTACAAATCGTAAATTTGAAATGGGAAAAAGATAGAAAGGCAGGAAAATACAGGTTCCTGGAACTCCCCGAAACACTACGTAAAATACCATGTGACCTGGCGCTGATAGCCATAGGTTACGCTCACCCGACAAAAGAAGGACTGTTAGAACAACTTGGCGTACAACTTACAGAACGCGGCACCGTCTATGCAGCTCATTATAAGACGAACATTGACAAGATATTCGTAGCCGGTGATATGCAGCGAGGACAGTCATTGGTAGTGTGGGCGATATCAGAAGGCAGAGAGGCGGCGCGGGCAATCGACCATTATTTGAATGGTCGCACGATCCTGGAAGGTAAAGCACATTCGCACTTTATCGTGTAACAAATAAGAATTTTAAAAACTTCTTCATAATTGGATTAGTATGAAAGCGATCCTGGCCCCAAAAACGGGGTCGGGATTTTTTGTTTGTACGCCCAACCTACCTGGCGAATGACAAAAAAGACCCGCTTTCGCACAGAAGGCAAAAGCGGGTCACGAATTTTTTCCAACAAATAAACACAAACTACTCAGCAGATAATTACATCTGATAGGTCAAAGTTAAGATGGATAGACGAAAAAAAACGGACGAAAGATGCAGATATTCGGACATTTTTAGTTGATACAATTGTCAAACACGTATATTAATGCTCAAAATGTGTTGTGTCTAAATTTTAACGCCCAATGAGACGCACTATCTGGTTGTTCATCATCTTGTGTTTTCCATTGTACATGGATGGCCAATCCTATCAGTTTCAGATACGACACATTTCCTCTCGCGATGGCTTGCCGAATGAATATATTCACAGCGTTTTTCAGGCTAGTGATAAATACGTTTGGATATCAACGAACTACGGAACCGTGCGCTATGATGGCTATCAGATGCATGAGTTACTTACACCTTTAAATAATGCCACCTCTGATTTTCACGAAGATGCTCAAGGTAAAATCTGGCTGGTGCAGTTTATTGTCGCCTGGCGTATTGCGGGTATGCAAGAAGTGTACATTTACGACCCGGAAATAGCGAAAATGCTCACTTTTAATGAATATTTTGGTTCGGAGATACCAGTCCAACTTTCTACAATTAGTAAGATTACGAGCGATAACGAGGGGAATATTTGGATTAATACACATGAAGGTCGTTTATTCCGGTATGATGGTTCTTTTAAAGAAATAATGACCCTGCCTGCCGAAACCACTCAGGATATTCAAGGTACCAGGTTTCAGATTATTCCGGTCAACGATCAATGCTTCATTGTGAAACAAGGCTGGAATTATCTTTGGAGGGTTGACTCATCCGGTAAATACGAAAAAATTGTATTCCCAGCAGCAATTAGTAGTATTCAGCAGGATGAAAATGGCACCCTTTGGGTGATAACGGATCGAACGTCCGATATTTACAGATTAACAGAAAGTGGTTTTTCGCCGGTTCGACTGGAGCCGGAAGAAAAGGTAAATATCTACCAGAGTGCGGTAAAGATTCTCGCCCCAAAAAGACAGATTTGGTACACGGACACCAGACATCTGCATGTGTATGATTTTTCTGGAAAGCTACTGTCATCATTGGATTTGAATGATAATGGTGCCAACTTTAAATCTATTGTCGATGTGTATTTTGATGCAGACGGAAGAGCCTGGCTCGCCACGGACAATGGTATTTACATCGTAAAACTTTCAGTGAACAGGTTTACTAAATATTTAGATTATGGCAAAATCAAAGATGTACGCGAAATTCTGGTGGCGGAGAATGGAGAAGTCTTCGTCGCGCAAAATAAAATTCATAATCTGACGAAACAAACGCAGATTCATCCGCCACATCCGGGGCAGTTTGTCACCATTGCCAAACAAGGCAATACTTTTTGGGGACTTTCTTACGGCAATGGATTAATGAAAGTAAATGCAGCTGCCAAAAAAAAACAACTTGTTCAAATTGCTGACAGTTTATTTACAAATCCTTTAAGCAACCCTGTTGTCAGGTTTTCAAAAAGAAGTGGCAGGCTTTGGCTGGGAGGGGATAAAGCGTTGGGCATTATAGACACGGCTACGCTTGAGTTTTTTCCTTATCGACAGCTTAATGGATTTACATCCCTTTTAGATAATAATATCAAGTTTTTTTACGAAACGAAGGAAGGCATCTGGCTGCTTACAACAAATGGCTTATACTTGCTGAACGAGGCCAAGGGCATCGTGGCGCATTATGCGGATATGTTTCCGGAGCGAAGGATATTGCACATGCACGAGGATAGTGCCGGTATTTTTTGGCTGGCAACGGAGCGCGGCGGTCTTTTGCGATGGGATCGCACGACCAATAAAGTACAACAATTTACCAAAAAGAACGGGCTTTCGCACGATGTGATTTATGCCGTATATGAAGATGATTACGGCTATCTGTGGCTGTCCAGCCAGTATGGTTTGATGCGCTTTAATAAGGATAATTATGATGTAAATATTTATCTTCCGGAGGATGGCATTATTCACCCTGAGTTTAACCGACTTTCCCATGCGCAGGCTTCTGATGGGCGGCTGTATTTTGGCGGACTGGGCGGTGTTATTTCATTTCATCCGCAGGATTTTGTCAGCGAACAACCCGATAGAACGCCTTTGCGAATTGTAGCATTCGAGAAATGGGACGGGCGGAACGGCAAAATCTATGACTTCACCGAGGAATTTATCGCCAATAACGAAATCCTTCTGCAGCCTTATGAAAAGTCTTTTCAGATTGGTTTTGTTTTGGTCAATTTTGAAAAACCGGAGGAAAATCAGTACGCTTATCGAATTGAAGGAATGGATGCGGATTGGCAGCATATCCATGAAAATTCCCTGCGAATTAACGGGCTGCCTTACGGCAAATATACCTTGCACCTTAGAGGAAAAAAACTGGATAAACAATGGTCGGCACAACAATTAGCCATTCCCATCCACATCATCAGGCCTTTTTATCTGCGCTGGTGGTTCTTATTAATTTCTGTGGCGGTTTTGATAATGGGAATTATTGCATTATTTAAAATAAGAACCTACCGATTAAGATTGGAGAAAAAAAACCTCGAAGCCGAGATCGATCGGCGTACGGCAACCATCCGCCGACAGGCAGAAGAACTAAAACAACTCGACGAGCAAAAATCGCGTTTCTTCCTCAATGTCGCGCACGAATTACGTACACCGCTCACGCTCATTGCAACCCCCATATCGCATTATTTGGCACACGCTGCTTCCACCGATAAAAATACAGACCTGCTCCACTCTACCCAGCGACATGTGCGCCACTTGCTGCGCCTGGTGGAAAGCATCCTCGACCTGTCGAAATTAGATGCCCAGCAATTGCACCTGCGGGAAACGCCGGTTGATCTGGCGAGCTACATCCGACGTACTTTTGCCATGTATGAATCTTACGCCGAGTTACATCAGATTCATTATGAATTGCAATGCAAGGTAAATAAAACTCTGAAAGTGTGGGTCGATGAATCAAAATTGGAAAAAATATTGCACAACCTCCTCTTTAATGCTTTGAAATTTACCCCGCCCGGCGGCTCCGTAACGATGCAGGTGACCGAGCATGGCAAGCATTTACTATTCCAGATCATTGATACCGGCAAGGGCATCCATCCGGAGGATTTACCTCGCATTTTTGATCGCTATTTCCAGAGCAATCAGGCGAATGAGCCGCTACACGGAGGATCGGGCATCGGTTTGTCCATCGCACAGGAGTACGCTCAACTGATGGAAGGTACTTTGCAGGCCGAGAGTGCCCTGGGCAAGGGAAGCATCTTTACGCTCCTGCTCCCTAAGAAAGCAGCACCGGAAGAATCGCTGAACAACAGCATCCCGGGAAATAGCCCAACAGTCTCTGAGAATGGACGCTCCATTTCTGCCAACAACGGCAAGAAAAACGCCGGGCATCGCATTCTGGTCGCGGAGGATAATGTGGATATGCAGGAACTGCTGCGGCAAATTCTGACGCCTCACTATGAGGTGTTGCAAGTCCCTAATGGCCAAGCTGCGCTGGATGTACTCGCTACCTGGCAAGTGGATAGCGTTATCACCGACCTGATGATGCCAAAAATGGACGGCTTTGAATTAGTAGCGCAACTGAAAGCCCACGAAACCTGGCAGTATCTGCCGGTAATCGTGCTGACAGCCCGCGCCAACGATACCGACAAACTGGCGGCGCTGCGGATCGGGGTGGATGACTACCTGCACAAGCCATTCTCCGCAGAAGAACTTCTCGTGCGCATCGGAAACCTCATTGCCAATCGCGCGCGACGGCGACAGTTGGCGAGCACAACGGATGATGAATTGGACCTGACAGCCGACCAGAGCTGGTTGCAGGAGGTAGAAAACTGCGCCCTGTCTTTGCTGGAGCGGCTACCGGAGTTCAGAATTAGCGATTTGGCGGATTGCGTACACATCAGCGATCGGCATTTTCGCCGGAGAATTCAGGAAACCATCGGTATGACTGCCAACGAATACATCCGCGAGATTCGGCTGCAGCGCGCCCGCCAATTGCTGGAGCGACATTCGCACAAAACAGTGCTGGAGATTGCAAACGCAGTGGGCTTTTCCTCCACCAGTTATTTCACGAAGCTGTACGCCGAGCGCTTTGGGCGAAAGCCATCGGATTATTTGTAAGTGCTATTTGCTTAAATAAAATTTGTCTGCTAACTTCCACCGGATTTCTATCAGTAAGGCGGCTGTATCGGTGCAGAAATTTTGCTGCATCTTTCGCAGCCGCAGCAAAATTTTAAACACATGAAAGTACACATCATTGGCGGCGGTGTGGTCGGGCTGTGCGCTGCCTGGTATTTGCAGCGAGCAGGGTTTGAAGTGATTGTAATTGACCAGAGCGATATGACCGATGGGGCTTCTTACGGCAATGCCGGCATGATTGTACCGAGCCATGTCACTCCGCTGGCCGCGCCAGGCGTCATCGCACAAGGCATTCGCTGGATGTTTGATGCCAAAAGTCCGTTTTACATCAAGCCAAGACTGAGCTTAGAACTAATACAATGGTTGTGGCAATTTTATCGATCCTGCACGGCGAAGCACGTAGCGCAATCCATGCCGGTGCTGCGGGACTACAACGTATGGAGCAAGAACCTCTACCGCGAGTTGTCCCAAACCCCCGGATTTGATTTTGACCTCGAAGAATACGGCTTGCTAATGCTTTGCCGAACGGAGCGCATGTTGCACGAAGAAGCGGAAGTGGCCGCGCAGGCACAGGCAGTTGGCGTAGCTGCGAAGTTGTTGAATGCGAGCGAAGTGCAGGAAAT
>CAZFBU010000039.1:0-6803 GCA_964517175.1 uncultured Saprospiraceae bacterium | reverse complement strand
GTGGACATGCCCAAACTGGAGGACGTCTGGTACGGCTTTCGTCCCTGCACGCCGGATGGGCTGCCGTACATGGGGCGCTCCCGGAAATACCCCAACCTGGTGCTGGCAAACGGGCACGCGATGATGGGGATGAGCCTCGGACCGGCGAGCGGGAAATTGGTTGCCGAAATCCTGCAGGATAAGAAACCTTCCATCGATCTAGGGTTGTTTACACCCGAAAGATTTGCCAGACGATGAACATCATTTACATGCTCGACCTGACCGGAACGTTCGTTTTTGCCATCAGCGGCATGCTGGCAGCTTCCGGAAAAAAATTCGACATTTTTGGGGCATCCATCATTGCGCTGGTGACGGCGGTGGGCGGTGGTACCATTCGCGATATTCTGATCGGGAGCCAACCGGTGGGCTGGTTGCAGGATTTGAATTACATCTTTGTAATCGGTGCGGGGGTTGTAACCAGCTATTTTTTTAAGCGGCATATCATAGGCTTTCGCAAAACCATGTTCCTTTTTGACACCATCGGCATTGGCTTGTTCACCATTCTCGGTTTGCAAAAAACACTGGACTTTGGCTTATCGCCGGTTATTGCCGTGATGATGGGCAGCGTTTCTGCGGTTTTCGGCGGGGTGCTGCGCGACATTCTCTCGAACGAAGTGCCGCTCATTTTCCGCAAAGAAATCTACGCAACGGCTTGCCTGGCGGGTGGTGCGCTGTATGTCGGGCTAAGTTACACCAATTTGATTCCCGATGTTAACATGCTGATTACCATAGTATTTGTGATCGTCATTCGGACGCTGGCGGTGGTGCGTCACTGGTCGATGCCGACGATTCATTAAAGCGTTTCATATAAGCGGAAGGTGTAAAGCCGGTCACTTTTTTGAACTGACGGTTGAAATTTGACAGGTTGTTGAATCCTACTTCGTAGCAAATTTGCGAAATATTCGCCTCGCGCTCGGCGAGCAACTTGCAGGCGGCGCTTACGCGCAGTTCATTCAAAAACTGCACATAGGATTTTCGCGTTCGCAGTTTGAAATAGCGGCAAAAGGCCGGTACGCTCAGGCTGGCGATCCGGGCGGCTTCTTCCAGTTGGATGGGGCGCTGGTAGTTGGTCAGCGTGAAACCCAGCACGTCATTCAGACGAGCGCCATCGGTTTCTTTCCGGACTTTGGTGAAGGCTACATTCGATAAATATTCAAAATCCGGCGCTTCCGCGAAGGTATTCAAAATTTCGAGCAAATATTGCACCCGCTGAAAACCGGGCTGCTCCACGATTTCAGAAAGCAACGCCTGCAATTGGACCTGCGCTGTGCCAAGTACCCGCACCCCCCGCGCAGTCGATTCCAGGAAATGAGCAATGTGCTGCATTTCAGGTATATCGAAAAAGCCCGTGCCAAAAGCATCTTTTTCAAAAAATAGCGAAATCGCATACACCCCGGGGCTATCCGGTTGATAGTACAGCGCATCGCTCCGCAGCAGATGCGGCACATTCGATCCCACCACGAATACATCTCCAGCCTGAAAGCGATTGATCCCATCCCCTACGAAGAGTGTGCCCGTGCCGCGCAGGATAACGCTGACCTGCCACTCCGGATGGTAGTGCAACCGGTCGTAGAAATACGGCTCGTCGTCCACCTGCACGCGGAAGGACGTTCGTTCCGTTTTCGGTATGCGGAAAGAGAGCGCTTTCATGGTGGAAAGATAAGAAAAATCAAGGGTTTTATACACCTGGCAATGTTCCGAGGCCATTTCCCATCCCGACCTGCGGTACGGGATTTCGCTGCGCTCAACTTCCCATTTCCGACTTCCCATTTCCGACTTGGTATCATTCCTCCAGGTTCAAATCCATGAAGTGCTCTTTCAGTTCCATCTTAAACTGCACGATGATCTGCGCTTCTTCCAAATTAACACCCTCGCTTGCTTTGGCAATTTCGTACAAAATGTCGAAGAGGTATTCGTATTCTTCGGTGGGTCCGTAAGCCTTGCAGGTGTCGATTGCTTTTTGATAAGCCTCTTCCAACGTGGTCGCCCGTTTATTTTCGTAGTCGAATGACCACTGCACCTCGCTGGCCCAGGGGTGCTGCTGCAAAATTTCTTGCAGCCGGGAAGCTTCTTCATCCTGCACCAAGCCATCGGCTTTGGCCACTGCGTAGATTAGTTCGCCCAGGGCATCGTACAATCGTTCTTTGGAAGGTTTCATATGATAATGCTTTTCGCTACTTGCTGTTCGCTTTTCGTAACGCAAGAAACTGATAAAGAAATCTTTAATCGAATCTGTTTCATCAAAAAGTTAATCAAACACTTATGAACTTGTTTCTTGTTTCTTGTTTCTCGTTTCTAAAACAGCTCCAGTTGCTCCCGCTTTGGCGGCTGCGGCTGCGATTGCTTCGTTTCCACCTCAATCAACGTGCCGTGCAACACAAAATGCGCAAAAGTCCGCACATTTGCAACTTTAAAAATTTCCTGCACCGCCAGCTTGCTCAGGTAAAAAAACGCGCTTAACTCCTGAGCTTTAGGTCGGAGTTTGTTGCCGTCGCCGGCGAAACCGCTGTTTTGAATGACGATCAAGCCGCGGTCGGTTTCGATGACCAGATCGAGAATGCGCTCAAACAAACGCTCCTCTTTGAAATAGCGCACCGGGTATTTTCGATAGACATTTTTGAGGGTGAAATTGCGATCCAGATAGGCAAAATAGGCTTTTATCTGCTGGTAGAAATCTGCGACCTTTACCGACTCTTCCAGTTCAAATCGTTCGATGAAGCCTTTAATTATTTCGTTTTGCTTACCCTGATCGTATTCGAGCTTAAAGCCGGTCAGACAAGCTTTGATCGCCTTTGCCACCTGATAACGGTCAGCATCTTCCGCCAGGGGCAGTGCAGGAGCGTAGTGAAACGTGTCCCCGATCGTCGCGTACATTTCTGCGCTGAAATGCTCCTGATCAAGATCAAATTGGTACAACGGATGTGCCTGCCTGCCCGCGCGATTTTCAATAAAATGAATAACTTCTTCGGCCGCTTCCGCCTGCGGAAAATCCCTCGGAAACGGAAAAATTTCCACCTGCGCAGTCAGCACACGATCCTTCCATGTCCAGGGCGTTTCGTGGCTTTGGTGATCAAGCGTCGGGTAATCTTCATTGCCTTCGTGCCAGACGCGGTTGAGCCATTTGGTCGGTTTGGGCGTCGTCGGAAAAACGAGGTAATCCCGCGCCCGCGTGATGCCGACGTACAGCAGCCGTGCTTCTTCCTGCAGGGCCTGGGCAGTCTTTGCAGACTTCACGTCGCTGTTTTCGATGCGCTCCTGCAGGGGCGTATTGCGGTACTGGTCGTTGTAGGGGTTCACCCAATAGCGGAGCCAGCGATTGCCGAGCACATTATCGAGATCAACTTCGTCGGTTTCGGGTACGATGTCGATGCCCCACACATCCGCGCGGAGCGTTCCTTCCAGTCCGTGACAAATCACGATGGGAAATTCCAGACCTTTACTTTTATGATAGGTCATTACATTCACCGCATTCGTTCCTTCGCCAGAGCCTTGCATGTCTTCGCCACGATTTTCCAGGTCATTCAGCCACAACAAAAAGCCCCCCAGTGACGCTGCCGTGTGCAGCCGATTGCAAGCTTCCTCGTATTGCAACGCCAGTCTGCGCAGCACGTCCACATTGTCCAGGCGCTGTTGGGCGTTGCCCCAGGAGGCGATGACGCGCCGCAAGTTGAGTTCTTCCAGTAGTAAGTTCAGAATTTCCGAACTTGACAAATCAGCAACTTGCGCCCGCAATTCATGCAGCTTTAAAATTACCGGATCGCCATGCGCCCATTGCTCCGCATTTTTTTCTTTTTCTAAAAATTTCAACCGATCTTGGATAATCTCTTCGATTTCCTTGCCACTTGCCAGCAACAGAATCTCCGCCACCGACAGCGAATCGTATTGATTCAGCACGTATTTTAAACAGGCAAAAATGAGCTTTGCTTCCGCCGTATTCAGCAAACCCGCGCGCGAAATGGCAGCTTGTAACCCCGCCCGGTGCAGCGCCTCCGCCATGTCCTGACAGGCTTTGTTCGAGCGGCACAGGATCGCCACATCGCCCGGACGCGCCCGGCGGTGCGCCTTTTCACCTTTCGGCACAATGTACCAACCCCGCGCCAACCACTGGCGCAGGCTCTCGGCGATGGCGTTTTCCGTCCAGGGCTTGCCGGGTTGCCGACCTTCGCCGTCGTAAATAAAATGCCAGTGCACCAGTGCATCATTCAATTCGATGGGATCTTTTGCACGCTCGTTTTTGGGTTCCAATGCGACCTGCTCCGCCGGAATATCCGCGAAGGCTTTGGTAAAAATGGCGTTGGTCGCAAAGACAATATCCTCCCGCGAGCGCCAGGAATACCGTTGAATATTCTCTTTTTTAATGCCGCCGCTTTTATCAATGATCGCCTGCATCAGCCGCGGCTCTGCCCCCCGGAAACCGTAGATCGATTGCTTGGGGTCGCCCACCCAAACCGAGTACTTCGCGAGCTTCGACAGCTTCAAAAATATTTCCAACTGAATGGGACTCGTGTCCTGAAACTCATCGACCATCAGCAAGTCCAGTTCCTCGCGCAGCACTTCCTGCACCGCCTCATTTTCCAACAAACGCTTCACTAAAACTTCCATGTCGGTGTAGTCGATCAAACCGCGCCGCTTTTTGTAATTGTCGTACTCGCGCAGTGCTTCCATGGCGATGTCAAACAGTGTGTAAATAAAGTTTCGAATATCCCGCCGGAAGGCAGGGATCGTATCGTGCGTTGCCGCAAATTCCTTAAGTTCGTCGATATCATCCCGGCTCTTAGCACCAGGATCGAGTTTGGAGATTTTTGCCCACTGATGCCAGTAGAGTTCGCCGCGTAGCTGCAGCTCCCGCTTGAAGTTCCGCAATTCCGCGATGATCTTCTCGGTTTTCTTCGTTGTGTCCTCGTTGTTTTCCAGGGCGTTGATGGTCGCGTCCAGCAGGTTGGTCAGGCGTTCGTTAAAGAATTTCTCCGATTGCTCAGACGGCTCGCTGAGAAATTGCGTAAAGCTCTCAAACGACTGCGCCTTGCTGCGCTCCAGCACCTCCATCGAGAAGTCATTTGCCCGGGCGATATCGGTCAAAAATTTCACATCGCGCCGCCAGTCGAAGTACTCGTTTTTATTCACACCCAGCCGGTCGCAGAGTTGCTCCATCGTCTCCACGCGCGCTTCGGTGAGCACGGTGGCGAGGGAAAGATTGAACAGCGTTTGCTGGTCTTCGTCGGCGATGATGGTCACCTCCGGCGATACGCCTGCCTCAAAAGCAAAGCGTTGCAACAACTTCACGCCCAGGCCATGCACCGTTCCAATAAGCGCGTTGGTGAGGTCATCCGCCTCCTGAGTTAGGCCCTCGGCAAGCAGGCGCACGCGCACCCGCTCCTGTAGCTCCGCTGCTGCCTTTGTGGTAAAGGTCGTCGCAATGATGCCACTGGCGCGAACGCCCGATTGCAGGAGTTCCACCATTTCGGAAGTGAGGCGGTAGGTCTTGCCGCTGCCCGCGCCTGCGGAGATGATTTTGAAGTTGTTGGTCATGGGGTAAAGATACGAAAAAGGGAGATAGGAGGACGGGAAGATGTTTATCCGCCTCTGGCGGAGGAAGATAATAGGATGGAAATAGGGAAGATTAACATAGAAATGCAAGCCAGCAATTTTACGGACTACGATAAACATTATAACCTGTACATTTATAACTCAAACAAGCAGGAAATAAAGCATAAAAATTACCATTACATCTATCACATTGCAGAATCTTTTTTATTTTTTTACGTTGACAAATCAGGCGCTGCAGATTACCCGGCAATTGCAGCGTACCGAGTGCATAGTTTGCAGGAAACGCGGCATCTGAATGACACATTACACTATGATTTTGTGGGAAAATGAAACACAATTGCGTACTTTTGCTACGAGCGGCGCTCATTTGCGTTTGATGCGAGCAAGCAAAAAGATTGCCAAAGAAATCAAAACTATGATTATTGATGCCGATGCCCTGCCCTTTTGGCAAAAAACGTTGAACTTGCTTTGCACGGCTAAGTTCTTGATGGTTAATTAAAAAATAAGATGCTTTTGATTTTGTAAATTAAAAAAATGTAAATTAGAGATGTAAAACGACAAAACGAACACCATGAAAACTTTAAATTTAAAGCAACGCTAATCCGATCAACTCATCTTTTACGGAGTACTACTCTTTTTGCTAGGCTTGATTGTGGGCTTATTGGTGCCGGCGCTGGCAAATCCGCACATGGCGCTGTCCAGTCATCTGGAAGGTATTATAAATGGCATTTTTCTAATTGTGTTTGAACTGATCTGGCATAAAGTTTTGCTCTTGGAACGCTAGTTAAAGATCACATTTTGGCTGGCAATTTACGGCACCTTTGCCAATTGGCTGGGCATTTTGCTTGCCGCTGTTTTTAATGCAGGCGCGATGCTCAATATTGCCGCCAAAGGGCAACAGGGATTGCCCGTAGCCGAAGCGCTGGTTACGCTTTTTTTAGTTACGCTTACAATCGCCATGTTGACAATTTGCATGACGGTACTGATTGGCTTGCGCCGAAGCTGGAATACCACTCAGACCGACTTTAAATAGCCAAAATTTTATAAATGAGAGATCGTGTTAATTTCTAATGCGGCGTTTATTTTTTGAAAAGTGCCGATTAAAATATTGCTGTACCCTTTGGAAAAGTTGCCTGATCCTCCAGCAAAGTTGCAGACATCAATTTTAACATTGCTAACCTCTCTGGAAAAATTTTTAGACCCCCAGAAAAAGTTTC
>CAZFBU010000038.1:22038-29884 GCA_964517175.1 uncultured Saprospiraceae bacterium | reverse complement strand
GAGACCTGCGCCGTCGCCCTGCGCGTAGGCGATTTTATCCGGCAGGAACTGGGCAAGGTGCAACATCAATCCATCGAGGAAAAGAGTTTTAACCAACTGGTCAGCTACGTAGATCGGCAGGCAGAAGAATTACTGGTAACGGAGTTGCGCAAAGTCGCCCCGGAAGCAACCTTTCTGACCGAAGAAAAAACCGTGGAAAACAGCCCGGGCGATTGGCAGTGGATCATCGATCCGCTGGATGGCACAACCAACTTTCTGCACGGCGTACCGGTTTTTGCCGTCAGCATTGCACTCCGGCACAAGGGGGAGGTGGTGGTTGGCGTGGTGTATGAAATCAACCGCGATGAATGCTTTTGCGCCTGGAAAGGCGGTGGCGCTTATCTGAACGAAGAGTCCATCCACGTGACAAAAACTTCCGAACTGGCGCAGGCGCTGATCGCAACCGGCTTCCCGACGACCAATTTTGACCGCCTGCACCATTATTTCGATTCCTTGTCGTACTTCATGCGACACACCCGCGGCGTAAGGCGGCTGGGTGCGGCAGCAGTCGATCTGGCGTACGTCGCTTGCGGGCGTTTCGACGGATTCTATGAATACAGCCTCCAAGCCTGGGATGTAGCGGCAGGCGCGCTCATTGTGCAGGAAGCGGGTGGAAAGGTGTCTGATTTTCGAGGTGGGGAAGATTATCTTTTTGGAGGTGAAATACTGGCATCTAATCGAAATTTGTTTCCGATTTTACTACCCTGCATGCAGCAATCTTTCTATCCCTGAAGCGCATCCGTCTAGCGGCATCCGCATTTTATCGAACAAAAGCATCCGGTAAGTCGGAGCTTTTTATCTTAGCAAATTGAAAAAACAATCAACAAAGACCGCCTGCTATGAATTTTTGGGAAAATGTCAATATTGCGCTTCGCTCTATCCGCTCCAATATGCTGAGAGCCGTCCTAACGCTCCTGATTATTGCCTTTGGCATCATGGCGCTGGTAGGTATTCTCACCGCCATCGACAGCGCTATCTATTCTCTGAGCGACAACCTCTCCTCGCTTGGCGCTAATTCCTTTGAAGTGGATCCATTGCGCAGCCGTGGGCGACGCAGTGGCATGCAGGTAAAAAGCGGAGACGTTTTTACTTACAAGCAGGCCGTTGAATTCAAAGAAAGGTTCGACTTTCCGGCGCGCACTTCCGTCTCCATGCGAGGCTCCGGCGCTGCAACCGTCCGATATGGAGAAGAAGAAACGAATCCGAATATTTCCGTCTTCGGCGTGGATGAAAACTACCTCGAAGCAAAGGGTTTTGAAATTGAGCAAGGCAGGGGCTTCACGCGGCGCGAGGTGCTGAATGGCGGTTACATCACGATCATTGGTGCCGACATTGTAAAAACCCTCTTTAATGGCGATTCAGAAAAAGCGATCGATAAAGTCATTGCCCTGGGCAATATCAAGCTGAAGGTTGTCGGTGTTATGAAAGAGCGAGGTTCGAGCATAGGACAAAACGAAGATCGACGGATTCTGCTTCCGCTCTACACCGGTAAGCGCTATTATGGTACAGAAAATACCAGCTACAACATCCTGGTTGCCGTCAATGATGCGACACGCATAGACGAAGGCGTATCCGAGGCTACGGGGCTGTTGCGCATCATCCGTCGCTTAAAAGCTGCCGAAGAAAACGATTTTGAAATTAGCAAAAGCGACAGCCTGATCGATATTATTCGCGAAAATACTGTTTATTTCCGCCTGGCGGCAGTGGGCATCGGACTCATCACGCTCGTCGGTGCAGCAATCGGACTGATGAATATCATGCTCGTATCCGTAACCGAGCGCACCCGCGAAATCGGCATCAGTAAGGCCATTGGCGCTACCCGCCAGAATATCCTGGTGCAATTCCTGACGGAGGCGGTACTAATTTCCCTGATGGGCGGTGTTTTTGGCATCATTCTCGGCGTTCTCATCGGCAATGTCGTCACCTATTTCATGGGCGGCAATTTCCTCTTTCCCTGGTTGTGGATTACTATTGCGATGGTTACCTGCACGGCTGTGGGGCTTATTTCCGGTTTGTACCCGGCGCTAAAGGCAGCTCGTCTCGACCCAATCGAATCTCTGCGGTATGAGTAGGTGATGGGTGATAGGTGATGGGAATTTTTCTATCTTGCGGCGAAAGGTAGTAATCACTGTTTACGAATCGCGTCTCACTGGCATGAATCGGGAGTTTCTCATCAATATAGCTTTTTTGCTGTTTGTCAATTTATTGATAAAACCTTTCTATATTTTTGGTATTGAACGGGTGATTCAAAACCGGGTAGCCGACGGAGAGTATGGCTTGTATTTCAACCTGTTCAGTTTTACGCTCATCTTCCAGATTGTGAACGACCTGGGTATTCAATACTACAACAACCGCAATATTGCCCAGCACAATCACCTGCTGGCAAAGTATTTCCCGACTATGCTCCTGCTCAAAGCCCTGCTGGGCTTCGTTTATTATGGACTCTTGCTCTTTACGGCCTGGCTCTGGGGGTACGAGTTCAACATCCTTTTTCTGCTCGTTCCCATAGCGCTCAATCAATTACTCGCATCTCTCGTCCTGTTCTTGCGCTCCAATATCTCCGGACTGGCCATGTACCGCACCGATAGCCTCATTTCTGTGCTGGACCGACTGCTGCTCATCCTTATTTGCGGTTTTTTGTTGCAAACTAACAGCGGCTTCCAGATAGCGTGGTTTGTTTATGCCCAAACGACAAGCCTGACCATTACTGCTTTAGTTGCTTTTTTAACTTTTCGCTCCCGGCTTGGCAAGCTCCGGTTTCGATTCCAACCCAGCCTGTTTTGGGTCATTCTTCGAAAAAGTTATCCTTACGCTTTGACGGTTTTCCTGATGGGCGCATATACCCGTCTGGATGGTGTGATGATCGAGCGGCTGCTGCCGAATGGACGCCTGGAAGCAGATGTCTATGCTGCTGCCTATCGCCTGCTGGATGCAAGTAACGTGTTGGGATTTCTCTTTGGCGGGTTGCTGCTACCGATGTTTGCCAAAATGCTGAAGGAAAAATCGGCTTTGGAACCTTTGCTTCACTTTAGCTGGCAAATGATCTGGGCAGGCTCGGTGAGTCTGGCCACGGCGGTTTTCTTTTTTCAGGAAGAGATCATGGTTGCCCTTTACGTGGATGGAGATGCCTACGCCGGTCAAATTCTGGGGCTTCTGATGATAACTTTTATTGCAATTTCCTGCACCTATATTTTTGGACCCCTACTGACTGCCAATGCCAATATGCGTCGTATGAATCAGCTTTTCCTGGTGGGGGTCGTGCTGAATGTTGCCCTCAACTGGCGGCTCATCCCCGAATACGGCGCCTGGGGGGCAGCCATTGCCACGCTTATCACGCAGTTTTTGGTGGCCTTCGGCAAGGGTTGGCTGACCTATCGGCTACTGCCGGTTCGGTTTGACGTGAAAATCTTCGGCAGGCTCATCGCTTTTGCCGTTTTGTGCATACTGGCGGGGTATCTCCTTCGCAGCTATTTCCTGGCGCAGTGGCTCGCTGGATTTATATGCGTTCTGATCGTTTGCGCTGGTGCTGCTTTTGCCTTTCGGCTCGTGAGCATTCGGGGTATTTCAGCGTTATTGCAATCTCAAAGACCGAGCGAATAACAGCGAGGCATAGCAGCAATAAATTTTTATGTACTTTTGCCAAACAATTGAGTTGAGCATGGATCAAAAGGACAATCTGCTGGGTGTAGTTCAATCGCTCTGGAAATGGAGAAGACCCATTCTGACCGTTTCATTTGCTGCGGCCGTTGGCACGGCGATTATTTCGCTTTTCCTATCCGATTATTTCAAAGCAAATACCATTTTTCTGGCCGCCAGCCCCGATCAGGCGACTCCGGAAATGATTGCCGGCAGGACCAATCAGCGCAGTCAATACTACGGTAGCGGCAACGATATCGACCGCCTGCTTACCATCGCGGAGTCCAGCGAACTTGTGGATTTCATGGTGGATTCTTTCCGTTTGTACGAACACTACAAAATCGATTCAACACGGGAAAAAGCCGCTTTTCGGGTAAGGGAGAGATTTTTCAAACTGTATAATATCGAAAAAACCAAACGCGACGCCATCAGATTATCCATTGAAGATAAAGACCGTGAACTGGCGGCACACATGGCAAACGTGGCGCGGATGAAAATAGATGAAGTTGCCCAGCAGCTCATGAAAGAAGGTCAGCAAAAAGCGATCGAAACCTTCCATTGGGATATCGAGGAAAAACAACGCCAGGTCAATACGCTCAGCGATACCCTGTCGAGCCTTCGGCGCATCTATGGCGTATATAGTGCCGGTGGGCAGTCAGAGGCGCTGACGACCCAAAAATCAGAAGCAGAAGCCATGCTTGCCAGAAATCGCGCCCGCCTCAACGTACTCAGAAACAGCCCCGGCGTGCCGCGCGATTCTATCATCTTTATCGATGCTATGGTGCAGGGCTACGAAGAAGAAGTGAAAAGCCTCGAAACCCGTCTGGAAACTTTCAACGAAGGTATCGGGCGCGTGCTCAGCTTAACCCGCCAGTATGACAACGCAACCATTGAACTGAGTGAATCCATGGAACGCCTCACTATCTGGCAATCGGTCTATCAATCCAACACGCCGGCTATTATCTTGGTGGAAAAAGCATCCGTTCCGGTCGTCAAATCCCGCCCCAAACGCTCGATCATCGTGATCGCCGCCGGCGCAATAGCGTTCATTTTTATGTCGCTGGCAGCCTTGCTATTTGATAACTACCCCGTTGATTGGCAAACGGTTACGAATCAAAACAAAACAATAAAAAAACCGGAAGAAAAATAGAAAATCTTTACCAGTAAAGGTTAGCGCAATGCCAACCACAGCACTTCCGCCGGATGCAGCGCCTTGCGCCCCGTGCCATCCAGAATCTGATGACGACAACTCGTACCCGGCGCGGCAACGATCACATCTTCTTTACAATTTCGCACCGCAGGGAATAATACAAGCTCGCCGATCTGCATACTCACTTCGTAATGTTCTCGTTCGTAGCCAAAAGATCCCGCCATACCGCAGCAGCCCGAGGGAATGACTTCCACTTCATAGTTTTCCGGCAAAGCGAGCGCCCATGCGCTAAAGTCCGTGCTCGACAGCGCCTTTTGGTGGCAGTGCCCGTGCAGCAGGATTTTACGGCGTTCTTTCGTGAAATGCTCCGGCGTGATGTTCCCGTTCTGGATTTCTCTGGCAATGAACTCTTCAAATAGCAGCGCGTTTTTTCCTAGCTGCTTCGCTGCTTCCCGGTACTCCGGCGCGACCAGCTTCGGATATTCATCGCGAAAGCCCAATATTGCCGAGGGTTCGATGCCGATCAAAGGCGTTTTCTCAGAAATCAGGTCTGTGAAAATCGCCACGTTCTCCCGTGCCATGCGCTGCGCCTCCGGCAACAAGCCCTTGGAAATATGCGCCCGACCGCTTTCGGCGTGGTCCGGCATTTCTACCTGGTAGCCGAGTTTGGTGAGCAATTCGATGGCTTTGATGCCAATGTGCGCATCGTTTAGGTTGGTGAATTCATCGCAGAAGAAATAGATTTTTTTATCACTCCGATTAGCGCCGGACGCTGTCCGGTGCTGCCCGTACCACTTCCGCAGGTCCATTTTTGCAACAGTTGGCAGCGATCTTTTCGGCGCTACGCCCAGCATTCGCTTGGCAATGCCGCTCGTAATGCCATTGGTCAAAAAGAAATTGCTGATGCCCGGCACTTTCGCCGCCAGGCTGTTGATCGAAGCAATATTCGCAAACACCCGCGCCCGAAGCGGCACGCCATTTTTTTTGTAATACTGATGCAGAAACTCCGCTTTCATGGTGGACATATCCACGTTCGACGGGCATTCCGAGGTACATCCTTTGCAACTCAGGCACAAATCCATTACCTCGTGTAGTTCCTCGTGGGCAAAGCGATTCTCGCCATTCTGACCACGCGTCAAAAATTCGCGCAAAGCATTCGCCCGGGCGCGCGTCGTGTCCTTTTCATTGCGCGTCGCCATGTAGCTGGGGCACATCGTACCGCCGCTCACGTGCGCCAGCTTGCGACAATCGCCCGAGCCATTGCACTTTTCCGCCAGCTTTAGGATGCCACCTGTCGCCGAAAAATCAAATACCGTGTCGAATTTCGGCTCCGGTTGATCCTGCAGGTATCGCAAATCTTCATCCATTGGCGGCGCACCGGTGATCTTATTGGGATTGAAAATCCCCTGCGGGTCCCAGGTTTGCTTGATGCGTTTGAGCAACTGAAAATTCCGTTCGCCCAGCATAAAGGCAATAAACTCGCCCCGCACGCGCCCATCGCCGTGCTCGCCGCTCAGCGAACCGTTGTATTTTTTGACCAATTCGGCGGAAGCCTCCGCAATTTTGCGCATTTCCTGCACGCCCGCGCTGGTTTTCAAATTCACCATCGGGCGAATGTGCAACTCTCCCGCGCCCGCGTGCGCGTAGTACACCGCCCGCTGCCCGAACACCTGCATGATGCGCTCAAATTCCATGATATACGCCGGTAAGTCAGGTAAATCCACCGCTGTATCTTCCACAAACTCCAGCGGTTTGGCATCGCCTTTAATGTTGGATAACACGCCAAAACCCGCCGCCCGCAGTGCAAACACCCGCTTTGTATCTGGCGGATAAACGATCGGAAACGCGTAGCCGTAGCCCGCCGTCTGCATATCTTCGATCATGCGATTCGCCAGCGCAGTCGCTTCCTCCCGGGTGTCCGCACGGAATTCGATCATCAGAATAGCACCGGGATCACCTTGCAAAAAAAAGCGATTTTGCTGCTGCTGAATGTTTTCTTTCGTACAATCCAGTATGGTTTTGTCCATCAATTCGCAGGCATAAGGTGCGTGCAGCATGGCAATGAGGGTTGACTTCAGGCTTTCTTCCAACGTCGTAAAATGCGCGCAAACCAAAGCTTCCGCTGCCGGTGGCAATGGATTGACGTGGAGTTTGATCTCGGTAGTGAACGCCAGCGTCCCTTCCGAACCGGCGAGCAACTTGCAGAAATTGAAATCCGGAACATCTCCGGAAAAAATATTGGATTTTATCAATTCGTCCACCGCATAGCCGGTATTGCGGCGATGGATGCTGGCTTTCGGAAATTCCCGGCGAATTTCCGCCTGCACCTCCGGCTGACTCAATTCCTCATAAATCTGTCGGTAAATTTTATTTTCCAGCTTCTCTCCGTCTAGTTTCTCCCGGAACTCATTTGCCGAAAGGCTGGAAAAAACAGCCTCCGAGCCATCGCTCAGGATGGTGTGCAATTCCAGCACGTGATCACGCGTCACGCCGTACTTGATCGAAGTAGTGCCCGAAGAATTATTGCCGACCATGCCACCGATCATCGCACGATTCGCCGTGGAGGTATTTGGACCAAAAAACAAGCCATACGGCTGCAAAGACTGATTCAGTTCATCGCGGATAACGCCCGGCTGCACCCGCACCCAACCCTCTTCTGTATTGATTTCGAGGATTTTGTTCATATAGCGCGACACATCCACGACGATGCCCGGCCCGACGCACTGCCCGGCGAGCGAAGTGCCCGCCGTACGCGGGATGAGCGAGATGTTATTTTCCCTGGCAAACCGCACGATTTTTTGAATGTCCGCCGCTGATTTGGGATACGCCACTGCCAGCGGCAATTCGCGGTAGATAGAGCCATCGGTCGCGTAGAGCGTGCGGGAAAGCTTGTCATCGTGGAGTTCGCCTTCGAGTTGGGTAGCAAGTTTATTGAGATGCATAATCCGTTTTTTTCTGCGAGAAAAGATCGGTTTTTTGCCAGAGAAAAGAAAGGAATGAGGAAAATTTGGAAAGTACACT
>CAZFBU010000038.1:0-21938 GCA_964517175.1 uncultured Saprospiraceae bacterium | reverse complement strand
GCAAACCGCGAAAAAGTACATTTCCGGATTATTTCTTTCCTTTGCAGAGTGAAAATGCAGAGCAATATGAAAAAACTGCACCGTTGGATATTGGTGGTGAGCATGATGGTAATGGGCGCTTGTGCGAGTGTGACCGCACCGGACGGTGGCCCGCGCGACGAAACACCACCGCAACTCATCCCGGAGGAATCAACCCCGAATTTGCAAACAAATTTCGAGAAACAGCCCATCGAGCTGACCTTCGACGAGTGGGTGGTGGTGGAGGATGTATTCAACCAGGTGGTGGTGTCGCCGCCGCTGGAGTTTCGCCCGGAAGTATCGCTCAAGCGACGCACCGTGCGCTTCGATTTTGACCCGCGCGAAAACTTGCGGGAAAACGCCACTTACACCATCCAGTTTGGGGAGGCAGTTAAGGATTTGAATGAAAAAAATCCGGCGGAAAACCTGCGGTTTGTTTTTTCCACCGGCGATTATCTTGATTCGCTGACCGTCAGCGGCAATATTGTAGATGCCAAAACCGAAGAACCCGTAGAAGGTGCGCTGTTCATGTTGTATGACAACCCTGCTGATTCCGTCGTGCGTACGCAGCGACCGTTTTACTTTTCAAAGACGGACAAACAGGGCAATTTTCGCATCGAAAATGTACGGGCGGGTATTTTTAAGGGCTTTGCACTAAAGGATGTGGATTTCAACTACCGCTATAACCTTGCCAATGAGCAGATCGGCTTCCCCGACAGCCTGATTGCAATAAACGACAGCACTCCCAGCCTGGCTATTCGTATGTTTGAAGAAACACGACCCCTGCGCATCAATGAGCGCGACGCCCGCCGCTACGGCCGGGCAAAGCTGACCTTCAATCGGGCGCCGCGACAAGTGGCAATTTCCTACGACGAAATCGGGCAGCGCATTTTGTACGAAACCGATAAAGACACGCTAAACGTCTGGTACGATATACCCGGAGCGCCTCAGCGCTGGAATTTGTACATCCAACAGGATACGCTGCTGAATGATACCGTTCGGGTGGATTCCGTGCCGCGCGCTGCCTGGCTCGAAACGGCAAAGCTTCGCCTGCTCACGCGCCAGTACCGACAGACGCCCGGACAACTCTCGCCCGTGCAAGCCATCGAGTGGCAATTCAATCATCCGGTGGCAGATTTTGATACGAGCCTGATCCGATTATACGAAGACACGCTCCGCACCGTCGTGCAGCCAGTGATAAGTCTCGATTCGCTGTCACCCCGCAAAGTTATGCTTCGGCACAACTGGAAAGAGGGCATGCGCTACGAACTGGAAACCTTACCGGGGGCATTCACCGATTTTTTTGGTTTGAAATCGGATACGCTGACGAGCGTTTACAATGTTGCATTGCGAAAAAACTTCGGCAGCCTGACCTTGCGCATCGAAGATTTGAACCCGGATACCAACTACGTGGTTCAACTCTTGCGAGGCTCTGTGACGGAAGATGAATTTGAGGTGACGGGCACGAATTCGATCGAAAAGATGTACAAGATTCTGCAGCCCGGCGATTATACCGTGCAGATTGTTACCGACCTGGATGGCAACGGGCGATGGAGCCCGGGCAGCTACGATATGCGTAGGCAGCCGGAGACGATTTTCACCAAAAAACTGGAGCAATTGCGCGCCAACTGGGAAGTGGAAGCGACTATTAGTTTATAGGCGGATTGGTCCGAATCAATCAACGCCGCCATATTTTAACTGAAAAAAATGTTTAATGCAATCAGCAAATGGCTACTCAAACTCTGGGGCTGGAAAATTGAAGGGGAATACCCGCACCACCTGCCTAAGTTTGTCCTCATCGTGATGCCGCACACCTCCAACTGGGACTTCCCGGTGGGGCTTTTGGTGCGTGGCGCACTCAAAGCGGACATCAAGTACGTCGGCAAGGCTTCGCTCTTTCGCCCGCCTTTGGGCTGGTTGTTTCGTAAGCTCGGCGGTTATCCGGTTGACCGCAGCAAGAGCAACAACTACGTGGACGCCGTTGTGGATATTTATAATCGGGAAGAGCGATTTGTCGTCACGATTACGCCCGAAGGCAAACGCCGCCGTACCGACCGGCTGCGCTCGGGGTTTTATTACATCGCGCTTGGCGCGAATGTGCCCATCGTGCCGGTAAAATTCGACTGGGGGGAAATGGTGGTCGGTATCGGAGCGCCTTTTTACCCAACCGGTGATTATGATAAAGAGATAGAAGACATTCTCGCTTTCTTCAAAGGTGCGAAAGGCTACAACCCTGAATGGGGCTGGGGCTACGAACCAGATTCGGAAAAACAGGCCTGAGCCGCCGGGAAAAGACAACGTGCCGACAGTTTCAGTGTTTTAACTTTATCTTCGCGATGAACTTTCTTATCTTTAAGTAGTTCATCTTCAATGTTTATTTCAATTCGGTAATCAGATAACCTGTATCGTTACGCCATTATACCAAACATGCCATTTCAGAGGCGTGCTTTGCAAAATCTACATTTCCAAATAACAAAAATAAGCATCTAATGAAAATCAAGCTACTCTACATCTTATTTCCCACTGCGCTTGGCGCGGCGCTTTTCTTTGGTAATGCCAGCGGACCCGGCACAGTACAAAACGTGGACCGGACGGGGTCGCCTCTCAGTCCGGCTACTTGCGGCACGATTGGTTGCCACAACAGCGGCACTTTTTCACCAACGCTGCGGGCGGAATTGCTAAAGGACGGGCAGCGCGTTGACGCCTATGAACCGGGCGAAGACTATACCCTGAAACTTACCACCAGTGCAACCGGTACGCCCTCCGTTTATGGTTTTCAGACCGTAGCGCTCTTACCCGACAACGCCAACGCAGGCAGCTTCGAAGATATTCCAACGGGCTTCCGAAGCCTTGTGCTGAACAACCGGACGTACGTCGAGCACACCTCGCCCCGCGCCAGCAACACCCTGGAGGTGAAATGGGAAGCGCCGGCAGCAGGCGCTGGTGCGGTACGGTTTTACGCCGCCGGCATCGCAGCAAATGGCAATGGCAGTTCTTCCGGCGATGGCACGGCCGCTCTGACTACTCCGCTGACGATTACAGAAGCAACGACCAGCAGCGTTTTTGGCGTGGAAACGCTTGCCGCGAACATCCATGCGTTTCCGAATCCGGTCGGTGATCAATTAAATCTGAACATTGAAGTGCAGGAATCCGGTCGTTATTTTCTGAGTGTGCTCAATCTGGCGGGGCAGGAAATTCAGCGCGAAGCCATTCTCCTTCAGGCGGGTACGAATTTGGAGCAATTGCAGGTACGTGATCTGGCAGCGGGGCATTATTTCGTTCGCCTTTCCGATGGCAAACGCATCGTCACGCAAAAAATTCTGAAAAAGTAACCCTATTACTGGTATCTGGTTATTGGTTTCTATCCGCAAGCAACCAGCAACCAGATTCCAGCAACCAGTTTATTTATCCTGCTTCGCAAATACCTTGCGCATCAGCTCCGAAGAACGGGCGCTGACATTCTCGCGGATATTCAATTCTTCCCTTGAAACCATGCCGAACAAGCCGTCCAGCGCCTCGGTGGTAACGTAATCATCCAGACTCGGATTGGCTTTTTCCACGAAGGGAATTTTGTTGTAGGTATTCACGGCATCCGACCAGTATTGGCGGGCATTGAATTTATCCAACGATTCCACGATCACGGGGTTGAATTCGTTGTACAAAGCCTGGCGGGTAGCATTATTCAGATACTGCGTTGCCGCATTTTTCTCCCCCATCAGGATATTCATTGCATCCTGAAAAGTCATCTGCTTGATGGCGTTCACAAAAATAGGAACCGCTTTTTTGGCGGCATCCTCTGCGCCGCGGTTGATGCGGCGAAGGATTTCTTCTTCCACATCCCGAAAGCCAGGTACATTTTGCAGCCGGTCCGTAATCTGGCGCGCTTCCGGCGGCAGAAGAATCTTGTACTCGCTCAGAAAATAGCCATTCTCCTCGGCGAGCGCTTTCGCACCCTTCGTGATGCCTTGCTGCAAGGCTTCTTTCAAGCCTCCGGCAACTTCTGCGCTGGTCAGGGGCGTTTCGGTGAGTACAGAGCCCAGTTCCCGCAGTGTAGCGGAATCGCAAGCGGTAAATGTAATAACCAACAGGGCAAATGTTAATCTTTTCAACATGATATTTTGGTTTAAAATTTCTAACAACAGACGGTTTGTTAACGCACAAAGTTTGTCGCTCTGCTGTTAGAGAAATGTTATTTTTCAAAAAAACATGGAAGACCGGCCGCCTCCTTTGAAAGAACCGGTGCTGATTTCCACGAAAGCAGCGTCCACTTTGCCGTTCAGGGGCGGATTAAGTTTGCGCAGGCGCACGCGTGCCCCCCGTATGAGCGGAATCTGTTCGCCATCCTGCTCGAAGGTAAAATAATTGTGCAGGCGCGTCGCGATCCGTTGCACCACGGTTTCCAGCAGTTTGGAAGTTTTGCGCATTTCATTTTCGCAAATGAGATACAGCGTTTCGTAATTCACCGAAAGTGGCGGAATGTCCTCTTCTGCATCTTCATCGTCGAGCTCTTCGTACAGCTCGTCCGTCCTCGCTGCGCCGGAAATATCGGCTTCCACATACACATCCAGAATGAAATCATTGCCAACGATATTTTCTTCAGGATAAAATCCGTGCATTGCCCGAAAATGCATACCCTCCAGTGCAATTATTGCCATAAAACTGGTTTTGAATGCTAAATTTACACAAAGCATACAACACGAGCACACCAAAAAGCATTTCAATAAAAACATTTTGCCGAAAGTCAGTATCCGGACACAATTTTTTGCACTTTTTTTTCCAAATCTGGTTATCCGTGTTTGATTGAAATCGCCGCTTAAGAAGTAATAATGTCCCAATACTTACGTAACTTTGCAGAATGAAAATGTACAATCCTAACCAAAAAATTCAACAGATATGCAGGAGCGCAGCAACGGAGCAACTATCGAAAAAAGAGCACGGGAAGACCGTTATCAATATCACGATTACTACAATGTGGATGACTTGCTGAGCGAAGAGCATCTGCTCGCGCGCGAAGCCGTTCGTGCCTGGGTGAAGCAGGAAGTTTCGCCCATCATCGAAGAATACGCCGATCGTGCGGCGTGCCCGACCCATTTGTTCAAAGGTCTGGCGGAAATTGGTGCATTCGGCCCGAGTTTGCCGACCGAGTATGGCGGCGGCGGCATGGATGAAATTGCCTACGGCGTCATCATGCAGGAGCTCGAACGCGGCGATTCCGGCGTGCGCTCGATGGCTTCGGTGCAAGGCTCGTTGGTCATGTATCCGATTTACCGTTTTGGCTCGGAAGAGCAGCGCAGGAAATATTTGCCCGGGTTGGGCAGCGGCGAGTTCATCGGTTGCTTTGGTTTGACTGAACCCGATCACGGCTCAAACCCCAGCGGTATGATCACCAATATCAGGGATGACGGCGACGCTTACATCCTGAACGGCGCTAAAATGTGGATCACCAACTCACCGATTGCCGACATCGCCGTAGTATGGGCAAAGGACGAGGAAGGCATCGTGCGCGGCTTGATCGTCGAAAAAGATATGCCGGGCTTTTCCGCGCCGGAAATTCACGGAAAATGGTCGCTGCGCGCTTCGATCACGGGCGAACTGGTGTTTGAAGATGTACGCGTACCGAAAGCCAATGTGCTGCCGAACGTTCAGGGCATGAAAGGTCCGCTGTCCTGCTTGTCGAAAGCGCGCTACGGCATTGCCTGGGGTGCGATTGGCGCGGCGCTCGATTGCTACGATTCTGCTCTGCGCTATGCGCAGGAACGCACGCAATTTGGCAAACCTATCGGCGGCTTCCAGTTGCAACAGAAAAAACTGGCAGAAATGATCACCGAGATCACCAAAGCACAGCTCCTGGCCTGGCGACTGGGTACACTGGCAAATGAAGGCAAAGCAACGCCGGCACAAATTTCGATGGCCAAGCGCAACAACGTGCACATGGCATTGCAGGTAGCGCGCGAGGCACGCCAGATTCACGGTGGCATGGGCATCACCAACGAATACCCGATCATGCGCCACATGATGAACCTGGAGACCGTGCTGACCTACGAAGGCACACACGACATTCACCTGCTGATTACCGGCCTGGATGTGACGGGGTTGAATGCATTTTCCTGATCGGAAAAAAATGCGTTCACCGGTTGTCTAAATTTTAGACCAAAAAAAGCGAACACATTCGCATCAGAAGGAAAATATACGGACGGTAAAAGGGGTTTAAGGAAGCGTTAAGTTCTTCTTAAACCTCCTTTTTTTGTCTGAAAATGCTTTTTTTTGTTGAGAAACAAAACAAATTGGGGAGCAAATTTCGTTGTTTATCAAAATTGTTTAAAAGTATGACTATGAGGCTGCGCACATTGTACTTAATCGTTTTGGCGTTGGCAATGACCATACCCGGCTGGAGCCAGGATGATACGCCAATCAAATTGACAAACCCTTCGTTCGAGGATATTCCCCGCCATAGCCACACGCCTCGCGGGTGGTACGACTGTGGATTTCCCGGAGAATCCCCGCCCGATACCCAACCGGATCCTACCTTTCAGGTCTTTAAATCTGCACAGCACGAAGATACTTACATGGGCTTAGTCGTTCGGGATAATGACACCTGGGAAGCGGTTTCACAAAAAATAAGCCGCCCGATGTATAAGAATCAGTGCTATGAATTTACGATACAATTGGCTCGCTCGGAGTCTTACATCAGCGTGAGTCGCATCACCGACGAGCAAGCGAACTACGTGACGCCTGCGAAGCTGCGCGTGTACGGTGGCTATGATTATTGCGACAAGCAGTATTTGCTCGGCGAAACCAAGTTGGTCATCAACACGCGCTGGATCGAGTACAAAATGAAATTCGAACCGACTGCCAATTATACCCACATCACGCTGGAGGCATTCTACAATACACCGACGCTTTTCCCGTATAATGGCAATTTGCTGATGGACAACGCATCTGACCTGATGCCAGTGCCCTGCAACGAAGAAGAAATCGTAGCCGAAGAAGAAACACCAGAGCCGGCAAAAGAAGTGATAACCGAAAAACGCCCGACGCCAGCCCCAACGTCGGAGCGCCCCACAGCGCCGCCCGCAGAAGAGTCGCCAACGGTGATCGAGAATAAAAAAATATCAGAGCTGAGCCGCTCGGAACTTCGCGAAGGATCAACGATTCGGCTGAATAATCTGTACTTCGCAGTAAACAAAGCGATTATTTCGGACGAATCCAATACAGAATTGGACGAAATTTATGACCTGCTGCGGCGCACACCGGATTTGGTCGTGGAAATCGGCGGGCACACCAATGGCTTGTGCGATGATTCTTATTGCAATAAACTCTCGGCTGATCGAGCAAAAGCAGTTTATGAATATTTGATAAAAAAAGGCATTAGTCGCAGCCGAATTACCTTCAAAGGCTACGGCAAAACCGAGCCGGTAGCAACGAACAGTACGCCCGAAGGACGGAAAAAAAACCAACGGGTAGAAGTGAAAGTGCTGGGCTACCGAAAAGGATAAGCCCTGGCATAAAACTGCAGGAATGATTGGACAGGCCTTGCGCCCGTTCAATCATTTTTTGTTTGAAAAAAGCTCAAATTCCTTACTTTAGGGACGAACCCAATACATTTTGACCGTATGAAATCAACAACCGTATTTTTTGCGCTATCCCTGTTCCTGGCACCACCGCTCCTTGCGCAAAGCGCCTATTTGCTGGGACCGGACCGGGTATTTGACGGTGAAACCGTGCACGCCGGTTGGGCAGTGCTGGATCAAATGAGTGGACGAGGTTTTGTAAATCTTTGAGATTTGCAAAACCTGAACAGCAGATCAACTGCTTCGATCCACTACCAAATAATTGATCTTGAAAAAACACCACAAAACTATCATATTACAACACACATTTACGAATGAAAGAGATCAAAATCGTACAAATCGGAATGGGTCCGCTGGGGATCAAAATTGCAAATTTTATTGCCGACCGCAAAGGATTGGTAACCGTTGCTGCTGTTGACAAAAACCCGGAACTAGTCGGGAAAGACCTCAGCGAATTGCCAAACTGCCATGCTTCGGGCGTAACAATCGTTGAAAGTTTGGCGAAAGCCGTAACCGACAGCAAACCCGATGTAGCCGTGCTGACCACGGTGTCCGATATGGAGCGGATTACGCCGCAGATTGAAGAGATCGTAGCGCTGGGCATTCCGGTGGTTTCTACCTGCGAAGAGCTTTGCTTTCCCTGGGAGGAGGCGCCGGCATTGGCAGAGCGCATCGACAATGCAGCAAAAAACAATGGCGTTGCGGTGGCAGGCACGGGCGTGAACCCCGGTTTTTTGATGGATGCCCTGCCGACTTTCCTGACCGCGGTTTGCCAACAGGTGGATACGATCCAGGTAAATCGCTACCAGGATGCGCAGTATCGCCGTTTGCCGTTTCAACGAAAAATCGGTGCGGGCAACACGATGGCAGAATTTGAACAACGCAAGCAGCATGGCAGTCTCCGCCACGTTGGGCTGACCGAATCCATGCAATTCATCGCGCACCGCATGGGCTGGAAGCTGGACAAAACAGAAGACATCATCGAGCCAGTCGTAGCGGATGCAGATTTGCAAACCAAAGACCTTCATATCAAAGCCGGACAAGCTCGCGGCGTGCGCCAGACGGGCAACGGCTATGTGGGCAGCGAGTTGAAAATTAAACTGGTTTTCCAGGCGACGGTGGGCGAGCCGGAATCTTACGATGAGGTTGTTATTGTCGGCAATCCGAATATCAATTCCCGCATTGCGGGCGGCGTGAACGGGGACGTGGCAACTTGCGCCATCGTGCTGAATGCCATTCCGCAGGTAATGCGCGCACAGCCCGGGCTGCAAACCATGGCGGATATTCCGCTGGTTTCTTACTTTGAGTAAAGGATACGGGGATGTGGGTTCGTTCAGAAATTTCCCCGCATCCCTCTGCTTTTATCTTTTGGCGGCTATACCAACCGGCATTTTTTTATCGTAATCCCCCATGATGACCGGCGACTGCCGATAGCCGGTGTAATTTCTCACATTTTCAAAGACGAAGCTGTACAGCTCGTCCACACTAACGATTTCATCATTATCGGAATCCGCTTCCCCTTTCAAGCCGCGAATAAGAAAGTGGGTAAAAACCCCTTGCCGTAAACCGCTTGATTCCAGGGAGGTTTCTTCCGATTTGGAGGACATGATGAGCGCCGTGCCGGCGGATGCCTGCGCCAATTTCTCGTAATAAGTGGTCAGAATACTCTGCGCCGAAGCACTGCGCATCGCGAGCAGGCTACCCGAATGACAGGCATCAGCGATGCAGAGTTTGTATTTGGCGGGGCTTTGTTTTAATAATTGCGCGACTTCGTCGTGGTACAGTTTATTGTTATAACCATCAAAATCTATCGGCAAAAATGCCCCCTTCAAACCGTGCCCGGAGAAATACAGCAGCACCATATCATTGGGTCCGGCTTGTCCGAATACATCTTCCATCGCCGCTTTGATATTCGCGAGGGTCGCTTCCTCATCGATGAGAATGCGAATCTGCTCGTCGGGCAGCGCGCCGCCCTCGGGGCTTTTCAGGAAAGAATGAATGCGGTAGGCATCGTCGTCGGTGTAGCGCAGCACCGGCATGTGGTTGTAGGTAGCAACACCCACAACGACCGCCCAGATTCTCAGTTTTGCACCGGCGTTCGGATTGCGGAAAGTTGGTTCTGTCAGTACGGGCGATGGGCTGTCATCATCCCGCAGCATGTAGGGGTTGGTCGGCCCCTGGTAGCTGCCTTCGCGCCAGTAGCCGCTCACTTTGCCGCCGTCGGCGAGGTAAAGCGTGCCAAAACCATTAAAACTGCCACCGGCCATGTCGCCTTCGTAGCGTTCGCCGTTGGGGTATTCGGCAGCGCCTCTGCCGTGCGGCAAATTATTGATAAATGACCCGCTGTACTTTGCGCCATTTTTAAAAACGTAAGTGCCTGTTCCGTTCCGGCAATCACCTGAAATACAACCGGTTTGGGTAGGCTGCACCGCCATCGTTTCGCCGATGTATTCATCCTCGCGCCAGAGTCCTTTTCTCATTTGTCCGTCTGGTTTTTCCAGACTGCCGTTACCGTGCCGCAAGCCCTCTTTAAAATTGCCGGTATATTTTTCGCTATTGATATAGTAAAAAGTACCGAAACCATCGGGTTGACCATTGCGAAATTCGCCTTCGTAGCGGCTGCCATTCGGGTAAGCGAAAACGCCCTGCCCGTTGCCACAGTTGCCGGAAATACAGCCCGATTGAATATCGTTGCCTTCCACGTTCGTCTCTTTGCCAATAGTGGTGAGCAGATTTCCGAAGTGATCCACCGGTTGCCCCTTGCGCCAGAGGCCGGTGCGCCGGGTGCCATCTTTGTAGGTTTTGGTGCCGTTGCCATCGGGGTAGCGATGCGACCATTCGCCCTGATATTTGCTGCCGTCGGAGTAATAGCAAACGCCAATGCCGTGAATTTCACCGCTTTTGAATTCGCCGATATAAACCGCCCCGCTTGGATAGATATAAATGCCTTGCCCGGAGATGCAATCACCTGAAATACAGCCGGTTTGGTTCGATTCTCGCCCTTTCCGGACAAACTCTTCCACCGAAATCTCGGTTTCTTCGATCAGTTGCCCGCGCCGCCAGGTGCCCTCCTTGCGCGTGCCATCCGGAAAAATTTTGACGCCCTTGCCATTCGGCGCGCCCCGGAGCCATTGCCCCTGGTAAACCGAACCATCCTCGTAGTAGCAAGCACCTTCGCCGGTGATTTCACCGTTCCTGAATTCGCCGTAATATTTGGCACCGCCCGAGAGAATCATCGCGCCTTCACCATTCTGGCAATTGCCGGAAACGCATTGTGCCTCCGCAACTTGAACGAGACAAAACAAACCAACGATCAGGGTAAAAATTTTCATCATAACATCCTTTATTTTAAAAAATGCAGATTTGGCAAAAAGTTACGCGGTAAACTTTAAAATCCAGGTTAAAATCCGCATTTAGAATTTTGCAATCGCTTAAGGTCTTCTCACCAGAGCAATCGGCATGTTGGGGTCATAATTTCCGGAGATCGTCGGCGTTTGCACGTTGGCGGTATATTTCCGCACCCGGCCATACACATAATTGAACAGTTCCTGAATCGAAACAATGTTATTGCCATTTTGATCCGCTTCGCCTTTCATGCCGCGCACCAGAAAGTGACTGAATACGCCGGAGCGCAGCCCGCCATCCTCCAGCGAGTATTCCTCACCTTTGGAAGACATGAACAGGGCCGTGCCGCCATTGCTTTCCTCGAATGCCTTGTAAAGTTTTTCCACCTGCAGGTTGATGGGCGTTTTCATCGCCAGCAGCCCCCCGGAGTGGCAGGCGTCTGCCAGAACAATCCGGTGCTTGGCGCGGCTTGCCAGCAGCATATCGCGTACTTCGGAGTGCAGAATTTTATTGTTAACGCCGTCATAGTCAATTGGCAAAAAAGAGCCTTCAATGCCATGACCGGAAAAATAAAACAGGACGACGTCGTTTTCATCGGCGCGCATGAAGATGGAGCGCATCGCGTAGGTGATGTTGCCGCGCGTGGCATCCTCGTCGATCAGCAACCGGATTTGATTATCGGGCAAGGCGCCGCCTTCCGGGCTTTTCAGAAATGCGAAGATCTGATACGCATCGTCGTCGGTGTATTTCAAAGTTGGCATGTAGCTGTACCGCGCTGCGCCTACGATCACCGCCCATATTTTCACCTGACGGTCGTAGTCGATCATCACGGCATTATTTTTTTCCATGCTGAAATCCTCGAAAAGGCGCTTGGTGGCTTTACCCTCTTCCCAGATAGCGCCCAGTATTTTGCCATCGGTGTAGTGCATCACGCCTTTTCCGTTGGGTTGGTCGCGTTTCCAGTCGCCCTCGTAGCGTTCGCCGCTTTTGTAATAAACGATGCCCGTGCCGTGCGGTTTGCCATCCTGAAAATCGCCGATAAATTTATTGCCGTTCTGGTAGATAAATTTGCCGATACCTACCGCACAGAAGGCGCTGTTGCAGTTGCGCAGGCTTGTGGTGTCGCCCTGCACGGTCACCCTGCCCCATTCTGCCTGGTATTGATCGTCTTTCCAGATGCCGGTCAGGGTATCGTTGTTGGTCAGGTACATTTTGCCTTCGCCATTGCGCTTGCCCGTTTGCCAAGCTCCGGTGTAGCGGGAGCCATCGGAGTAAAACATGGTTCCTTCGCCGTCGAAGAGCCCGTTTTTGAAGTTGCCTTCGTAGCGCGCGCCGGTGGCAAAGAAGAGCTTGCCGAATCCCGTGGGCTGGTTGTAAATCCAGTTGCCTTCGTAGCGATCGCCATTGGCGTAAGCCATCGTGCCTTCGCCGTGCATTTTATTGTTGCTAAACTGTCCGAGGTATTCATCGCCATTCACGAAGACCAGTTTGCCTTTGCCTTCGCGCTTTTGGTTTTGCCAGCCGCCGAGGTATTTGTCGCCATTCTCAAAATAAAGAATACCCTGGCCACTGATTTGCCCGCTCTGGAAATCGCCTTTGTACAAATCGCCATTGGGGAATACAAATTCGCCATAGCCGGTGTGGCAATTTCCTTTGATACATTTACCCTGCTGGGCTTGCAGGTAAGTGATAGCCGCAGTAACCACTAACATTGTCAGGAGCAATCTCATATTACGGAACAGTTTTTGTATGTAAAAGCCATGCCGAAAGCTCAAAAAAGTAGCGAGGGCTGCCCGTAAATTTCCGGGGGGTATTTGCCTGCTGTTTTCCTTCGTGTACAGGAACCTTCGGTTGTGTGTTAAAAATGAAGTAGTGGTGCGGTCATAACGCGGTTTTTGGTTATATGTATTTTTTCTGCCGGACAAAATAATAAACATCCTATTTGGCGCATTATTGCTTACAAATTACGATTTAATAAATTTTTCAGTTGAATTGTCGTAAAAACGTATTTTTGCATTTTTAATTAAGAGCATGTTTAAATTTCATCCTTTGGTCTGCAAATGTTCATCTATGGAACCTCGCTTCGCCTTTTTCTCGCTCCGTAGCGCTGCTATGCAGCTTAAAAAACGTTTCGCGAGAACCCAAACCTGACCATTTTCGACTTCAAAAACGAATTTTAGACATGCTCTAACTTTTGCAAACAATTTGTTAAACAAAAAATTAACGCTATGTTAAGACAATGGATGTTCATTTTTATAACGGCATTGGCCGCTGTGGCTTGTGCACAAAATGGAACGGCAACGGAAGAAAATGCCGCGCAGGCAGTGGCCGTAAAAGGCGAAACCTTTGGCGAGGCGATTACCGCAGAAGGCGCAATGACGTACGAAGCATTGCTGGCAAAGATGGAAAATACCACAGAAGACTCCGTAGCGGTGAAAGTAGTTGGCACCGTTGATGCGGTTTGTCAGATGAAAGGCTGCTGGATGAACCTGGTATCTGATGCAGGCGACAGCCCGGAAATGGCGGTGCGCTTCAAGGATTACGGCTTTTTTGTACCAAAGGACATTGCCGGTCGGAAAGTAATTGTGGAAGGATATGCCTTCAAAGAAGTGACCCCGGTGGACGAGCTGCGTCATTATGCAGAGGATGCCGGCAAATCGAAAGAAGAGATCGAAGCCATCACCGAGCCGAAGGAAGAACTGAAGTTTCTGGCGTCGGGGGTTTTCCTCGTTGCAGCCAATGAGTAGGCGCCGCGCAATATTTTTCCGGCGCACGGAGTTTTCATTTTGATACGGAAGATGCTGTGGATGCTGCGGTAAATGAGTAACAAGGCGAACCTTTGCGTCCATAGCATCATTCAAACCGGAGAAAACCACGCCAACAATTGACCACCAGGGGGAGGCAAACCACGGGTGAGCAGCGGCGTAACACAAAAAACGCTACCATGAACTACCACGCTGTGAAGGCATTTATTCTGGACAAGCTGGACAGGGAGCTGTCCGAGCGCCTCAAGTATCATGGGTTGCACCACACGCTGGATGTGCTGTACACCACCGAAGAGCTTTGCTACCTGGAGCGGGTTTCGCCTTATGAGGAGATGCTGCTCAAAACGGCGGCGCTGTTTCACGATTCGGGTTTCACCATCAGTAGCCAGGAGCACGAGCGGCACGGCTGCGAGCTGGCACGGCGCTATTTGCCGCAATATGACTACACCGCCACGGAAATTGAACAGATATGCGGCATGATTATGGCGACGAAAATTCCGCAATCGCCGAAAAATTTTCTGGAGCAGATCCTCTGCGATGCCGATCTCGATTACCTCGGGCGCGATGATTTTTACACCATTGGCGCAACGCTGTTTGAAGAATTGCGCCTGCAAAACGTGCTGGACTCCGAAGAAACCTGGAACAACATCCAGGTCAAATTTCTCGAAAATCACGCCTTTCACACCCCGACCAACATCCGGCGGCGTACGCCACGCAAGCAACGCTACCTGGAAGAACTAAAAAAAATGATTGCCGGCTACGAAAAAAATTAGCCACGGAGGCAGCATATAGAATTGCCGGTGCGTTATAAAAGTAGTTTGATGATATAGGCGTTAAAACTTTCGGCAGCCCCTACTTTGCACTCACTAGTTTGTATCGTACCAATAAAATTGAGAAGGGGCTGCTCGTTTTTCCTCACATTCTCCGCAAAGCCATATATTACACTAATTTCGATGTGTAATACCTGGGCTAAAATCTCGAAAAAAAGGAAATAAATTATATCTTTGAAGTACGCTTCGAAGAGAATTGGTTTTTTTGCATTTACCCTCATGAAAAAACAGACTTGACCGGAAGAAATTTTCCCTGCGTAGGAGCTTCGGGAGAATTAAATACCAACAAATAAACACACGCAGTAGTAAGCTTCTCAGCAAAAAAATCGGGCAACCCCCGGTCATCGGGAATTACCCAAAGTGAAATTTTTTGCCAATAATTTACGTAGAGTATCCGAAAGTGAGCTGTGAACGGCTGTTCACTATATTTTTTGGCGTTTCAGGTTGTAACCGTATATCAGACATTTAATATCAATATAGCCTGCGATGCTTTTCTCGTAAAGCGGCAAAAGAAGCACCAAACATACTGCCCGGTGAACAAGTGCTGTCTGATGCTTCGAGTGTTTTGCCAAATAATTTACGTAGAGAGGAAGAGAGAACGATTGCCACTTTGACGATCGTCCTGTTCTAACCACAAACACAGTACAAATATAAAGCACTTTGGTCTAAAAAACCAAAAATAAAAGCAGATTTTTTACACATCAGATACAGCTTATATTGCCGTCATGTCGGTCTTATTTTTCTGATAATCAGTTCTTTGAAAGTTTGAATATAGCAAAAAAAAGACACTTTATTGCCAGTACAAAAACTTGTACCAGGACAAATATATAGCACCGTCCCTATCGTGGCAGGTGAAAACCACTGGTGCAATACCCGACGAGCAGCCGGAGTTTCGTGTACTTTCAGGTACTCGCCAGATTTAAATAGTTTCCGTGCAACATGTGATGCTCTCCATCAAGTCTGCTTTTACAGCCCCAGAGAGAGAATACCCCGCTACATTGCGGACACACCACAAAAATAACGCACAGGCACATAGCTTCCAAAACAGTAGCATCGTGACGAATACAGTCGAAAAATGCATTACAAGACCACAAGAATGTTTTTAAGACACTCTAAATCAAGGCCTTAAATGTTTGAAACATTGCACTTTTTGACTTATTGCTCAAAAATTACATAGCGTCAATATCGCCACCGCCAATAACTTTTTCTTTTCCACCCTTTCTAGAATCTGATTGATCTTGCTTCTCGACCTTAATGATGTTATCAGGGTTGATTCCAAGAGTAGAATAAGAAGCTGGCGTCAATGCGAAGAATGACATAAAAAATGTAATTAAAGTAACCATAGTTTTAAATTTTTTTAATTTTGATTTAAAACTATGGGTATTTGCAGACAACTTGTCAAACAAAAATTGCAGTAATTAACGCATCAAATTCATGCAAGTGGTGGTTTATCAAATTTTTATTTCTCTAAAAATCAACAATTTACGATTTTGAAAGGTAATGTAATTTAAACAAATTTCACACGCTAAAAACAGTGTCTATGGAGGAACTCAAAGCAATGATCAGTACCATTTCCAGGAGTAAGGTCAAGCAAATTGAAGTGATCAGTAACCAGGATGGAGGTAATACGCAGACACAGCAATTGTACGATGGCATAGCGCGCGGAGAAATCCAAACCGATGAGGATATTGTGGCTGCTTTTTTTGCGGATAGTGGCGAAAATACATCCTTTTACGTAAGCCGGATAAAACGAAAATTGAAGGATAAGTTAGTAAATACCTTGTTTTTCATCGATGTTAACCGTCCGAATTTTAACGATCACAACCGAGCATATTTTACCTGTTACCGACAAGTTGCTGCTGTGAAAATTTTAATAGGGCTTGGCACGAGGGAGGCGGCAATACCAATCGCTGAAAAAACTTTGAAACAAGCTGAGCATTTTGGATTTACAGAATTAATTTACTCCCTAGCTAAAGACATAAGAAGGCATTACGGAAGCATAGAAGGGGATCGAAAAAAGTTTGAGGATTATAATTCGATTGTCATTAAATCCTCAAAAATATTGGAAGCAGAAACAATAGCGGAGCAATATTACACTGATTTAATTATTTATTACATCAAATCCAGAGCTACTAATGTTGAGGCGAAAGAAAAAGCAATCAAATATTCGAACGAACTGGAACTCCTAATGAAAAAAGTTTCTTCTCCGCGATTCAATTTTTTAGCATATCTTATTTTTACTTCTCGCCATGAAATAGAAAACAATTATACAGCAACTCAAAAAGTCTGTGAGCAAGCAATAAAATATTTTTCCAAAATTCAAGATAAAGTACCAATAGGAAATATATATTTCTTTGCATTAAAAAAGTTGGCATGCCATATATACCTAAGTAATTATAGTGGAGCAAATAAGGCGGTGGATAAATGTTTAGAGTTTTCACGCGAAGGTACCGTCAATTGGTTCCTAACTTGGGAATATGCTTTAATTCTGAATTTTCATGTAAAAAATTTCCAAAAAGCATACGATATTTATAAAAAAGTTGTCTCCCATTCTGATTTTAATAAACTACCTTCTTACATTAAAGAACATTGGTATGTTTACGAGGCATATACCTACTATTTCATTTTCACAAAAAAAATAAAGCCGGAAAAAGATAATCCTACAAAGAAGTTTAGGTTATCCAAATTCCTAAATGAGGTTCCTGAACACTCTAAAGACAAAAGAGGGGCAAATATTTCCATTATAATTCTGCAGATTCTATTCTTCCTCCACCAGCAAAAATACAACGACATCATCGACCGGGTCGAATCGCTGAAGACCTATACCTACCGTTATCTGCGGCGCGATGATACCTTCCGCAGCAGTTGCTTCATCAAAATGCTAATGACCGTGCCCGATGCGTCCTTCCACAAGAAGGCGGTGCTTCGCAGAGCCGAAAAGTACCGCAAAAGACTGGCAGAAGTGCCCCTGCACAAAGCTAACCAAAGTGCCGAACTGGAAGTAGTGCCCTACGAAACGCTCTGGGAGATGGTGCTCGCGGAACTGGACGAAGACTGGCACTAAATCTCCACCAGATCCCGCCAGGCATCGGAGTACAACGGTACCGTCTCTGCCCGCGAATGACACGTCAGAACCAAATCTTTTCTGATCCGCAGCGTCCGTTTCGTGAAACAGTCGCTAAAAAAAGGGCTTTGATAATCCCTGTGAAAACTCTAACTTTTTGAAAGTCCATAAATCAAAACATGGCGTGTGTATTGGTGGCTTTCCTCCTGGGAATGGCTATGCCATCGCCGCCGATACAAGCGAGGCTTAAAGAATTGTTATTTTTTTTACCCGAAATAAAAAGAACCATTTTGGGACAGAGCTACTTTTTTTGATCTCCATGAAAAGGGTGACCAAATTGCTGATAGATCATCTCCTGCTCTTTTGGGGTAATTAAATAACCTTTCAGTTCAATTTTGACTTTCTTCAACCATCGGCCCAATGTCTTGCGACTAATGCCATATTCATCTGCTATTTGCTGGCGTGTTTTAGTAGTGTTCATTGGTTACTGATTCTTTTGAGTTAGTGATTGGAGATTACATCCATAACAAATTTAGATGTTTACTTCGGGAAATTCTCAAACAAAAAACTTATTTTCAGGACATAGATAATCATCTTTTTATTGCCTCTATTATTTTTAAATTTATGATTATCAGATTTTTATAAAGTAAAAATTAAAACTTCTGGCAATGGCAAGTTTTGAAATTTTAAAGACCTTTACGGAGGTGATCACCAGAAACCGGGTGAAGCATGTTCAGGTTATCGGCAACCCCGGCAACGAAGACTCCTTATTCGAACAATTTTACGAAGGTTTGGCAACCGGTAAGTTTTTGGATGATGCTGCTGCGGCGCACTATTTTTATCAGACTGAACCGGAGCATGCTGCCTACAGAAAACTGAGGATGCGCTTGTTTAGTCGATTACTCAACACCCTGTTTTTTGTTGATGTTAATCAACCCAATTTTAACGATCACAATCGCGCCTATTTCACCTGCTATCGGCAAGCCGCCGCTGTTAAAATATTGATTGGACTCGGAGCTAGAACTGCCGCCATTCCATTAGCTGAAAAGACTCTGAAACAAGCGCTAAAATTTGAATTTACCGAATTAATCTATTCTTTGTCCAAGGACTTAAGGCGCCATTTCGGTAATAATACTGGAGATAAAAAAAAGTATGATGAATTGAATGACATGGTAAAGAATTATGCCAAGGTTCTTGACGCTGAAACGATAGGTGAAGAATATTATAGCGATCTAGTAATTAATTACGTAAGATCAAAGGCTACAAATCCTGAAATAAAGGAAAAAGCTGTTGCCTACGCTCGAGAACTGGAATCACTTTCCCAGAATATTTCGTCACCCAGATTTGATTATTTAACTCAACTTGTACGTGCATTACGATACGAGATAGACAATGACTATAAAAATGTATTGAAAGTATGTAAAGAAGCGATTATCATATTTGAAGCAAAGAAAGAGAATATAACCATCGCAAATGTTTTTTCTTTTGCCATTCGATCGCTAGCAGCCAACATATATTTAAAAAACTATGCTGCTGCTGAGAAGAGCATTAAGAAATGTTTGACATACTCACGCGATGGCACACTAAACAGATTTTCAACTTTTGAATATACTGTTGTCTTATATTTCCACGCCGGTAAATTTCAGCGCGCCTATGAAGTTTACAAAGAAGTAGTTTCCCACCCAAATTTCGCCAAATTACCCACACCTACACAGGAGCGCTGGCGCGTGCTGGAGGCTTTCATTTTTTACTTTATCTACACCGGCAAAATCAAACCGGATGCCGACAACCCGGTGAAAACTTTCCGCCTGACCAGTTTCCTGAATGATGTGCCGACGTACGCCAAAGACAAGCGGGGTATCAACATCACCCTGCTGATTCTGCAGATTCTATTCTTCCTCCATCAGCAAAAATACAACGACATCATCGACCGGGTCGAATCGCTGAAGACCTATACCTACCGTTATCTGCGGCGCGATGATACCTTCCGCAGCAGTTGCTTCATCAAAATGCTAATGACCGTGCCCGATGCGTCCTTCCACAAGAAGGCGGTGCTTCGCAGAGCCGAAAAGTACCGCAAAAGACTGGCAGAAGTGCCCCTGCACAAAGCTAACCAAAGTGCCGAACTGGAAGTAGTGCCCTACGAAACGCTCTGGGAGATGGTGCTCGCGGAACTGGACGAAGACTGGCACTAAATCTCCACCAGATCCCACCAGGCATCGGAGTACAGGTTTTTGCTTTGCAGCAAGTGCTGATGGTCTCCGTTTTGTTGGGTTTGCCCCTGGTCGATGATGTAAATACGATCTGCCTGGCGCGCTGTTTTCAGGCGGTGCGTCATCGTGATAATGATCGTAGTAGCTTTCAGTTGTGTCAACAATTGCAGGACAAAAGCTTCCGTGTTCCGGTCGAGCGCGGCGGTGGGTTCATCCAGCAGCAAAAGCTGAGGCTTGCGGTATAGCGCACGCGCCAGAGCTACGATTTGCCGCTGCCCACCGGAAAGGTTCACACCGCCTTCGCCGAGCAGCGTGGCGTAGCCATTGGGCAGTGCGGTAAAAATTTTGTCGAAGCCGTAGTATTGAAAAAATTGGTCGAGTTGCTGCGGGTTGTCGGGCGCTTCGCCCAGCAGGATGTTGTCCAGCAGGGTCCCATTGAATATCTTGATCTGTTGAGGAACGACGCCCAATTTGGAGCGCCAGTTTTCAAAGGCAACCAGATCGAGGTCGATGCCATTTGCCTTGATTTTTCCGGCTTCCGCCGCGTAGAATTTTTGCAAAATTTGCAATAGCGTACTCTTGCCACAGCCACTTTCCCCCAGAATAGCGATCCATTCGCCCCGGCGTGCCGTGAAGGAGACCGCTTCCAGCAAGCGCCGCCGCCCGGGGAAGCGGAATGCCAGCTTTTCCACGCACAGCTCCACCAGTTCCTGGATTTGCGCTTTGGGCTGCTCGGCTTCAGCATCGAATTCGCTCTCGGCATTGGTAAACTCAAACATGCGATCGAAAGCGACTTTGGCTTCCTGTAGTTGAATGTTGACCACCGCCAATTGCCCAACCGATGCCATCACCATGCCCACCATTTGCAGTATGGCGATCATGCCGCCCGTGCTGAGCGTATCATACAGCACATTCACTGCACTCCAGGTGATGACGCCGACGAGAAAAATAGTGCCGATGATCTCCGTTGCCAGGCTAAATCGAATGCCTACCTTCCCCAGGTCAAGCACCTTTTGCTGGAAAAAGGTATAAACGTTTTTGGTCAATCTGGCAAAAACCGATTGCTTGTTGGTCACTTTGATATCGCCGATGCCCTGCATGGTGTCGATGTAATTGCTTTCGTTGAGGGCATAAGCGTTCATCACCGCGCGCTGCCCATCGAGGATCGGCTGGTGAAAGCGATAAACGACCCAGGCAAACACCGGTATCCAGAGGAGGGTGACCAGACCCACCTGCCAGTCGTAGGTAAAAATTGCCACCGAAGCGACGATGACCATCAGCGCATCGATCATGACGCTGCCGATCAATTGGGAAATGGTACGCTGAATGCGCTGGGTGTCGTTCATGCGCGCCACGAGGTCGCCGGTTTTGCGATTGTCGAAAAAGGATTTGGGTAGAAAAAGCAAAGCGCTGTAGAAATAATCGATGATACGCACGTTGAAATCGCGACTTTGCCGCAGGAGCAACAAGCGCCGGATGTAGCTCAATCCGCTTCGCGCCAGCAGCAGGAATAGCAGCAGCCCGACGCCCGCAAACAGGCGAAGGCTGTCTTTAGCAGGCAGGATTTTATCGATCAGTTGCTGGGAAAAAATCGCCGTTGCCAGCCCCAGCCCCGCCACCGCGATGCCAATGGCGAGGGCGATGCCCAGCAGGTCGAGATCTTCGCGGACCAGTGTTTTGATCCAGTAGCGGCGCTGGTTTTTACGCTCGGTGGTTCGTTCCAGTTTCGGCGTTGGTTTGAGTAGCAACAGGCTCCTGGATTGCCAAACTTCCATTAGCTGCGCTGCCGTCCATTCCTCTACGTTGGGCGCTGCCGGGTCACCGATGCGGAAGACTTCCCGCCGCGCATCATAGCCATAACAGACCACGTAATGCTGCAAGCGCCCGTCTTTCAGGATGTGCAGGATACAAATATCTTCACACGCCTGCAAATTTTCGAGATCAGCGCTATAGCCGACTGCATCCAATCCCAGGCTTTGCGCAGCTTGCAACAGACCGAGCATAGTGGTGCCCTGTTGGGTCGTGCCACTCATCTCCCGCAGCCGCTCCAGCGAAGCATCACTCCCAAAGTAGCGCAACACCGCGCGCAGACAAGCCACACCGCAATCGCTTTGGTCGTGTTGTTGGGTGTG
>CAZFBU010000037.1:0-30188 GCA_964517175.1 uncultured Saprospiraceae bacterium | reverse complement strand
CATATGCCGGATGCTTCACGCGGGAGCCGATGCCGAGCGTTGGGGTTTTGTCGTCCATATTATTCTTTCGTTTGAATCAGTAAATTCTGTATGATGTTTTTGGTGTAAGAACTGGAAAGAATATCAGCTAAAGTATGCTCAAATTCTGTTTCACTATGAGCTCTAATTTCTTTTTCAGAAAAATTTTCGGGCATATGAAAGCTTGCCGGATAAGCTTGGTTAATGGAATGTGAGACACTGAAAAGTTCGTAGCGGTAGTTCTTCAAAGCAGGAACGATAATCATAAATTGGTGAATGATTTTGTCGATTTGTTGGAATTTATTTTCTTCTGCTTCGTATTCCGGTACGATTGATATAATTTCTCCTCTTAGAATGTTTTTTGTTTTCTGATCCAGTAAATTTGCCTGTTCCCGTAGTATGACTATTGGCGGCATAGGACCTTCCTGAATGGTTAAATCGCCCCAAAGATCTTTTTGATAAGCATGCATAGTTATTGATCTTTTAAAGATTTAAAACAAATTTGATGGGTAAATGGTCGGAAAAAGCGTCATTAATTCTTCCATTTTTAGTCAAAAAAATGGAAACGCCATCCGTTGTAATAATTTCTAACGAATCAAAGATAACGTTTTGTAGAATACCTGGTCTGAAAATAACCTGATCAAACATTTGCCAGTTGAAATCATCGCGATAGAAGTAAGTTCCGGCAGTGCCTTTACTCATATCTCCGAAAAAGCTCCACATTGGGTTATAGAAAAATGGGTAAGGGGTATTTTGCACTTGCCGATAATTTGCCTTTGCGAGTTCTTGGGTCATTACCGCATTGAAAGCAGCGTGTGCAACCATTCCGTTTTCAAAAGGATTCATATTGAAGTCTCCAATAGCAATCAACTTTCGGTTACCAAAATTATCTTCTATATTTTTGATTTCATTAGAAATTTTTATTGCGTCCTGCAGTTGAATATGTTCTTTATTGTTCCTTTTATCAATCAAATGAAGCCCTACAAATATAATTTCTTCGTATCCAGGAGGATTGAAAAGTCGGATAGTATGCCTCAATCCTTCACTTACAGGCTTAATGTAAATTGGCTTGAATTTAGAAAAAACTCTTATTTTTTCATTCTGACTGCCGGAGAAGCGCCAGTTTTTTCCGAGTTGTTCTGCTAAGGTTTGTTCTTCTACCTGGCATTCTGCCAATAATAGAACATCTGTCTGATGCCGAGTGACCAGGTTGATGATCTGGTCACTTAAATTTCTTTTTCTGATGTTCCAGAACAAGAAACTTACCTGTTTGGATATAACTGGCTTTCTCTCCATCAAACTGAACTCAGATTTCTTCTTTTTTATGCGTAAACTCCTCCTGTTTATCTTTCGGATAAAAATCGCCGATTTCGCGTACGTGCGGATCGCCGAGTTTGCCCATGCTGTTAGCTACAATCATCGCGGTGGCGGCGTCGCTGGTGATATTGGCAACGGTGCGGCACATATCCAGCGGTCGGTCAACTGCTACAATCAGCGCCAGGCCTGCTTCGGGAATGCCCGCCTGTCCTAACACGATAACCAGCATCACAATGCCGGCGCTGGGCACCGCCGCCGAGCCAATGGAAGCCAGCAGCGCTGTCAATACAATGCCAAGTTGTGCATAAAGTGACAGATCCATGCCAAAAGTTTGGGCGATAAAAATCGCTGCGACCGCCTGCATCAGCCCCGTACCGTCCATGTTCACCGTAGCGCCGATCGGAAGCACAAAACTCGCCACTTCTTCCTCCACGCCGAGATGCTCCTCCACGCGTTCCATCGTAACAGGTAACGTCGCCGCACTCGAACTGGTTGAGAATGCGACCAACTGCGCCGGGGCAATGCCCTTCATAAAAAAGCCGTACTTCTTTTTGGTGAAAATGCGAACCAGTACCGGATAGAAAATAAACACCAAGAGGGAAAGTCCGAATATCAGCGTCGCCGAGTAGCCGAGCAGGGCTTTAAACAGGTCAATGCTGGGCGACTCCACCACCAGCGCCGCCAGTAGCGCAAATACCCCGTAAGGTGCATAGAGCATGATGATGTCGATAATTTTCAGGATTACTTCGTTCAGCCCATCGAAAAATTCGCGAACGGGCTTTGACTTGTCGTTCGGGATTAAAATCAGACCGATACCGAAGAAAATGACAAAGAAAATCACCTGCAGCATATTGGCATTGCTGGTGGCTGCCCCGAAGATGTTGTCAGGCACAATATCCACAATCGGTTGCAGCGGCCCGCGCCCTTTCTGGGCTTCTGCCAGTTCGATGCGGGAAGCCGCATCGCCGCCGTAAGCGGTAATGAGTTGCTCCTGGGTTTCGGCGGAGATGAGTTTTCCGGGCTGAAAGAGGTTGACAATCACCAGACCCAGCATAATCGCGAAAGCGGTGGTGAAAAGGTAAATGACGATCGTTCGTCCGCCGATTTTTGACAGCTTGGAAATATCCTGCAAATCGGAAACGCCTTTAACCAGAGAGGCAACGATCAGCGGAAGCGCGATGAGTTTCAGCAAGTTGATGAAGATTGTCCCGAAGGGCTTGATCCAGTCGCTCACAATTTGGTTCCAGCCGAGTTGTGCTGCGATCAGACCAAACAATACACCGGTGAACATTCCCAGCAATATCTGCCAGTGCAAGGCAAGTTTTTTCATGTAGGTTATCGTTTACCACAAGCGAGACATTCGCTTTGGATGGGAAAAATAGAGAATTTCCTGTAAATGTAGTTGCACGGGCTTAAAATTTCACCGTTTCGGGGTTGGTCTATTTTCTCTGCCTTTTTATCGGAGTAATGCAACGCTGCTTGCAATTTTTTGTCATTTTTGTTAGAACAATCTTATAAAATAAAAAACGAACGAACATGAGACTTCTAAAAATTGCATTCATTTTCATGATTACGCTGGGCACCGTTACTTCGGCAGCCGCTCAAAACTGGAACTGGGGCAGCGGCATCCGGGGCGAAGGACCTACGGTGAAGGAAACGCTCAATGTCGGCAATTTTCAAGCATTTACGCTGGCTTTTAGTGGCAATGTATATGTCCGGCAGGGCAACCGCCAATCGGTGGAAGTGGAAGCGCAAAAGAACATCATTGATAATATCAGAACCGATGTGAGTGACGGCCACTGGAAGATCAGATTCGACCAGTCTGTTCGGAAATACGATGGCATCAAAATATACATAACCGTGCCTACCCTTACCGAAGCCAACATCAGTGGTTCGGGCGATATAATCGGTGAAGGTACCTTCACCGGGCTGCAGGATTTCAAGACCCGGGTGTCTGGCTCCGGCGATGTATCCATGGCGCTGGAAGCTCAAACCATTACTTCCAGCATCAGTGGCTCGGGCGACATCAAACTCAGTGGCCGCGCTAACCAGCTGGATATTCAAACTTCCGGTTCCGGCGATGTACATGCCGAAAACCTGGAAACAGTGGATTGCACCGTTCGGATTTCCGGCGCGGGCGACTGCCGGGTGCACGCCACGGGTTCGCTCAATGTGCGCGTGTCCGGCTCGGGTGATGTGCGCTACAAGGGCAGCCCCAGTGTGCAACTGAAAGTGTCCGGCTCTGGTAATGTGCGCACGCTGTAAGCGCGGAGCCTTCGATCTGCTGGCGAAAAAACTTTTTACAAAATATAGAACAACCACGGTCTCTTTGGCGGTGGTTGTTTTACTTTTGCAGCAGAAAATATCCTGACATCCATGCGTTGTGCCTCTTTATTACTCGCTTTTTCCTTTTTATTCAGTTGCCATTCTCCCGGTAGCGATAGCTCTGGTGAGCAGCCCGAGCTGAAGTCGGAAATCCCCGGCACGTGGGAAACGGTCTCGTTTCGGGTAGTTATCAATGCAACGGACAGCTTGAACGAACCGGTCGTTTTTGAGGTGGCGGAGGGCGATTGGTCGGAAAAAATGGGGTTGCAACCGATACGAACGAAATTTACCACCGACAACAAATTCCGGCAGGAATACCGCAACGCTGCCGATAGCCTCATCCGCCAAACGCGCGGTATCTGGAATGTTTTTGGCGATACGCTTCTGCTCATTGAACCGACGGCCACTTACCAATACCAGGTGAAGCCGGAGGCTGGCGGAGCAATATTTCGCTGCTATCTCGATTGGGACGGCGACGGGCAGGAAGACGATGAATACGTCGGGATTCAGCGGGTGGTACGCAAGGACTGAGCCGTTCATTTTGCCGGAAAATTGTTTTGTTCTTTTGCACAAAAAGTCATAACTTTGCCACGCTCAAAAAAAGGGCACCTGAAAAGTGTCCATTTTTTCGGGATGTAGCGCAGCCCGGTAGCGCGCTTCGTTCGGGACGAAGAGGTCGCTGGTTCGAATCCAGTCATCCCGACTACTTCAATTGCCACCCTAGCTCAGTTGGTAGAGCAACGCATTCGTAATGCGTGGGTCGTCGGTTCGAGTCCGATGGGTGGCTCTCTTCTTTTCCAACCAAAACAAAGACATATCAAATACGACACTGCCGGGGGACTGCCCCGCAAATTCCGACAGTGCGATGGCTGGCGGCAATACTTTTTGCTCGTTCCTCAACCATTGACACCGATTTTTTTGTTGTTAAAACACCGAATCAAGGTCTGCTTTTCTTTTTAATGTGACAAACGTCACTGATAAGTTAGCCGCATTTTCGGAATTTTGTCACGTAATTCAATAAAAAACTATGGAAAAAAGAGTTTCATTCAAAGAATTGATCAACGGGGAAAAGCCGGTTTTGGTAGATTTTTCTGCCGAATGGTGTGGTCCTTGCAAGGCGATGGCGCCCATTCTGAAAGAAGTGGTCAGCACCATTGGCGAAAAGGCTTCGATTGTAAAAATTGACGTGGACAGAAACCAAAACCTCGCCAGTCAGCTACAGATTATGGGCGTACCGACGTTCATTCTGTTCAAAAACGGCGAGATCAAATGGCGGCAGTCGGGTATGCAATCGGCAAACCAACTCGTACACGTCATTAACGAATTTGCCGAAGGCTAAACGCAGCGGATGGACTGCTCCGGAGAATAAGCGAATGCTTGATATACCTTTGTCGGTAACTTCTCCGGGTCAAGTTTTTATTGTTCACCAACAAAATGAATAAAATAGCATGGAATTAGCAGTTAATTCACAAACTTTCCTTGATCTGATCCGGCAGCCGTGGCACTGGGCAGTTGCTGGGGCAGGCATTGCCATTGTATTTTTCCTGCTCAATTGGATGGGTCGCAGCTTCGGGCTTTCCACAGCTTTTAAAGACATGTGCGCCATCGGCGGTGCGGGAAAGATCAATGATTTTTTTAAAATAAATTTGAAAGATGAGTACTGGCGGCTATCGCTGGTAGCAGGTACAATCATTGGCGGGTACATTGGCGGCACTTTGCTGGCAAACCCCGAACCGGTAGCGCTGGCTGCCTCCACGATGGAGTATTTTGCGTCGCTGGGGCTTGATTACCCACAGGCGGATACGCTGGGTAAAGGTTTTGTACCAACCGAATTGTACAATTTTGGCAACCTCGCCGGCATTCTGATGATGATCGTGGGCGGTTTTCTGGTTGGCTTTGGCTCGCGCTATGCGGACGGCTGCACCTCGGGTCATGCCATCTCCGGGCTGGCGCATTTGCAATTGCCCTCATTGGTGACGGTGGTCGGCTTTTTCGTCGGCGGCTTGCTGATGACGCACCTCATTTTCCCATTTTTGATGAACCTGATAAATTCGTAATTGACCATGAAAAATATAGCTTTTGGCGCAGTAGGTATTTTGCTGGGTATTGTTCTGACCAAGTCGGAATTTATTTCCTGGTTTCGCCTGCACGAGATGTTTCGATTTGAAAGTTTTCACTTGTACGGCGTTTTATTCACGGCGGTGATTTTGAGCGCGCTCATCACCTTTCTCATGAAAAAAACGGGCATGAAAACGCTCGCGGGTACAACGCTAAGCTACCAGCCGATACCGTTCCGCTTTCGTCGCCACATGCTGGCGGGTACGCTGTTCGGGCTGGGATGGGCGCTGGGCGGGGCTTGCCCGGGGCCAATGTTTGTGCTTCTGGGTAATGGCTATCTGGTGTTCATCCTGATTATCCTGAGCGCTATTGCCGGTACATTCACCTACGGGCTGGTGAGACACAAACTGCCTCATTAAAATTTGATATTCCCACAAGATTTAACAATAGGGTGATTTCTAATCGGGCGGGCGACATTTTTAAAGTGGCTCGCCCTTTTTTATTTGCATTTATACGCTAAAATTCTCTAGATTTGTGTCTTCTCGGGAGCGTATGTAAGCACATGCGCATTGATAAAACTTCTTCATATAAACATTACCTTTGAAATTGATGATATGAAAACTGTAGTTATCATTTTCGTTCTGTTTGTTTTTGCTCCGTTTGCAAAGGCACAGAAAAACTTTGACGGTTGGTTGAAAGTAAAAGAAGATGCCAAGCTGAAGCCCTTTGCGATGGTACAACTTTGGAGTAGTTATTCCTTCGGACAGCAAGTTTACAATACATCGACCGGTTTGTACGACCAAGTGGATGATCGAAGTAACATTCAGTTTCGGCGGGCGCGCCTGGGCTTTCGCGCCGAGCCATATACCGGTTTAAAATTCACTATCGTCGGCGCGTACGATCTGATCGGGCGTGATGTAAATGCCGCGCTGGTTGGGGGCTCGAATAATGAAAACTTACCTGATTTTGGTATTTGGGATGCCTTTTTTCAATGGAAAGTCAGGCAGGGCAAGGAGTCGTTGAATGTGATTGGCGGTTATTTCCGTCCGCAGTTGAGTCGCGAAAGCATTACTTCCGGTTGGATGGTCAATTCGATGGAAAAAGCCATGTCGCAGACGTACATTCGCACGCACCTCGTCGGGCGAAGTCCCGGACGGGCGCTCGGTTTGAACCTCGGCGGGCTGTTGCTGGATAAGAAATTGAATTACAACATCGGCATTTTCAATCCACTTTACCAAGCGAATAATTCCAATTCGACCGGTAGCGCCTTCTCGCCGTTGCTGGTCGGGCGAGTTGCCTACGCCATCGGCGACTCCGAAATGACGACCTACAAAATCGGCTACGACATCAATTACTTTGGCAAACGCCGAGGTATAACGCTGGCTGCCGGGGGCTCCTGGCAGGGTGCGACGGACTTGTTCGAGCGTAGCTATACCGCTGCATTCGATGTGTTGCTGAACTACGGTCCGCTCAATCTGGACGGCGAATGGAATCTTATGTGGCGCGATGGCTCGCGCATCCTGGTCGATCAGGAAGTTCGTGACTTTACGTATCAATCGGGCACTGGGCACATCCGCGCAGGCTACAATGTGCTAGTTGCCAATAAGTTTTTCCTGGAGCCGAGCTTCCTGCTCATGCATTTTCGAGGGGGAAAAGACGCAACGTCACAGGCAGACGCGGCGGCTGTTGGCGTATTTTCAGGAAGTGAAACCACCTACGATGCCGGTATCAACTGGTACCTGAATGAAAAGCGTCTGAAGGTCATGTTGCATTATACCTGGCGCACTGGTGATGCCGGCGACGTCGGCGCTGGCGCGCGCGTGAATTCGTTTTTCAGTCAGAGCAATGTTGGCGCTATCCGGCGGGGCGATTGGATTGGACTGGGTGTGAATGCTATTTTTTAATTGGAAGAAAGTTTTGTGACAATAATCTTGTTATTTTTGTTGAAATGAACAGTCGAAATGGATAAATACATTGATATTTTTGTGAATGGCTATCGCGGATACGCAAGGTATCTGTGGCATGAAATTACAAACCCCGGTTGGCACAATTACTTCTATTGGTTGCTCGTCGTCTCGGCGGTTTTCTTTCTTTTGGAAATAGGGACGCCCTGGCGGAAAAATCAGCCCAAATTCCGGCAGGATTTCTGGCTGGACTTCTTCTACATGTTCTTCAATTTTTTCCTGTTTTCGCTCATCATTTACAATGCCGCTTCGGATGTGGTGGTTAATTTATTCAACGATGGTATAAAAGCACTGACTGGCTTCAATTTGCAAGCCTCCAATCCGCTGCGCACAGCGCCCCTGTGGCTGGTGCTGATCGTCGGTTTTATCGTGCGCGATTTCGTGCAGTGGTGGGTGCACCGCCTACTGCATCGCAGCGACTGGCTCTGGGAATTTCACAAAGTGCATCACTCCGTGGAGCAAATGGGCTTTGCAGCGCACCTGCGCTATCACTGGATGGAGAATGTCGTTTACCGCACGATAGAGTACATCCCGCTGGCGTTGCTGGGTATCGGCTTGTATGATTTTTTCATTATTCACATTTTCACGCTTGCCATTGGGCATTACAACCATTCCAATATCACCGTGCCGGGCTACATAACTGGTGGCGTACTGGGCGCTTTGATCGGGTTGGTGGTGGCAACTGGCGGGTTTGATGTAGATTTGCTGGCGAACCCAACGGTTTTCCAGCAGGTACTGGTCGTGGCAGGGGCTACGTTGCTTGGCTCTTTCCTGCTTGGACCGGTGATGAAGATCATTTTCAACAGCCCGGAGATGCACATCTGGCATCATTCCTACGATTTGCCGGAAGAGCGACGCTACGGTATTAATTTCGGAATATCGCTGGCGATTTGGGACTACATTTTCAAAACGGCTTACATCCCGCACGATGGGCGCGATATTCGACTGGGTTTTCCGGGGATTGAAGCATTTCCAAAGGATTTTGTGCACCAAAACCTGCATGGCCTGGCCAAAAATGAGCCTGCTGCAAAAAAAGAGCTGACCGCAAAAGGACGATAGGTACGAGCATTTGTTTTACAGTACTCCTGGCAGTAGTTATAGAAGTCTGATAATCAATTTATTGTTATTCCAGACTGGAAAATATAACGACCGGAAAGTTATAACTTTGCGTCCTGGTGTCTTTGTGAGAAATGAAAATGGCACGAACTATTTCAAAAAATAACAAACGAATTGGCTGTGCATGATGTTAGAAAAGTGAAGTTTATGTAAATTGTGATAAACATCCGTGCACAACCATGAAAGACCACGCTTACGAACGAGCCAGGGAAAAAGTAAAAAAGAAAAAGGAATTTTACAGTCACCTTTCCTCTTACGTTGTGATGGGGGTCTTTTTCTTTGCCCTCAATGCGATCACTTCTTTTGGCTCCTGGTGGTTCTACTGGCCCCTGTTCGGTTGGGGTATCGGTTTGTTGTTTCATTACCTTGATGTATTCGGGATGCCCGGTGTCGGGGAAGTTTCGGAAGAGTGGGAGGAAAAGGAAATAGAAGCCGAATTGCGTCGCATGCGCGGCAGCAAAGAGGACGATGAAGAGCAGGTACTGGAACTCAAAGAATTGCAAAAGGAAAAGGCGGAGAAAAAACGTTGGGATGATTCAGAATTGGTATAACCTTCCGCTATGAAAGATACTTACGAAATCGCCCGACGCCGAGTAGAAAAAAAGAAAGGCTTTTACAGGCACTTTCGCGGTTTTTTGATCGTTAGCATCTTATTAGTGTTTTTGAATCTGATTCCATTCTTCACCGAATGGCAGCACCATCCGGGAGCGCCGCTGAGCGAAGTGCTGGAAGAGTTGTTCTTTTACTATCCGTACTGGTATGTGCAGTATCCGATTTTTGGCTGGAGCATCGGCATTTTGCTGCATTTCGCCTTCGTTTTTGTTCTGGGCAGAAGCTTTGACGAATGGGAAGAACGCGCCCTGGAACGCGAAATAAAACAATTGCAAAAGCAAAACCGCTTCGAATTGCCAGATGAAAAAATGGAACTCCGGGAAATCGAAACAAGCCGAATAAAAAACCGAAAATGGGATGATTCCGAACTGGTCTGATAAAAATGTTGCGTATGAAAAGTGATTACGAAAAGGCGCGCGCCCGCGTGGAACAGAAAAAGTCGTTTTACCTGCAATTGGTGAGCTACCTGTTCATCCTGATCGTAGGCGGTATCGTTTTCGCGAATCCCTTCACGCCGCTGCTGGCAGTTATCAAATTTTGGTTTTATTGGATTATGTTCGCCTGCGGCGTAAGTATGATGCTGCGCTATTTTCGCCTGTTTGGTTTGCCGGAAATAGTCGAAGACCTCCTGTCTGTTTTTTCCAATTGGGAAGAAAAAGCCATCCAAAAAGAAATGAAGCGCCTGCAAAAAGCGCAACGCGAAGAAGAAAACACCGCACCGGAGGAAAAATTGAATCTGCGCGAAATGCAAACCCTCAAGCCCAATGCCATCGAAGACTCGGACTTGGTGTGAAACTTTCAACCTCCCTGCCCACCGTACGAGATTTCGCTTCGCTGCATTTCCGATTTCTGCCTAAAATTGGCAAAACAGGCATTCCACTTTGTAAGCATTATTCTAAAGCTGCAAAAAAGCTATATTTGCAATTCTAAGTAACAAGCAGCTACAAAACCAGATGTTATGGCATTGCCATTCCTTCGGGATTGTCTGATCGTTACCAAATGGCGATTTTCGCCCGAAGATAATATCTTTGCGGCTTCATTTTAAAAAAGGATCCAATACCAAAGCTTTGGCAGACAGCTTAGTCATCATCCCTACCTACAACGAGCGGGAAAACATCCGTCGAATGATTGACATGGTGTTTTCACTCGATCAACCTTTTCACATTCTCGTCGTGGACGACGGCTCGCCCGATGGCACCGCCGATATCGTCAAAGATATGCAACAGCAATACCCCACGCTTTTTCTGCTGGAGCGCGCAGGCAAGCTTGGACTCGGCACGGCTTACATCACCGGCTTCAAATGGGGCTTGCAGCGCAGCTACCGGTTTTTCATCGAAATGGACGCCGATTTTTCGCACAGTCCTGCGGATTTACCCCGCCTCCGGAATGCCTGCATGCAGCAAAACGCAGACGTGGCGGTAGGTTCCCGCTACGTGAAAGGTGGTAAGCTTGCCAATTGGCCACTCGATCGAATTCTGCTATCTTACGGCGCATCGCTCTACGTACGCCTCATCACGCTCATGCCCGTGAAAGACCCGACCGCCGGGTTCGTTTGCTACCGCCGGGAAGTGCTGGAAACCATTGATTTAGACAAAATCCGTTTCGTCGGCTATGCCTTCCAGATCGAAATGAAATACGCTGCCCGCCTGCTTGGCTTCAAAATCGTCGAAATACCTATCACTTTCACCGATCGCCTCGAAGGCAGCTCCAAAATGTCGAAAAGTATTGTGCGCGAAGCAATCTGGGGCGTATTGCAGATGCGCCTGCGCAGTTTCTTCACCAGCTACAAGGTCGAGTTACAACAACCGTAATTTTCATTTCTCATCTTGGCTCGCAAAAGATTCAACCGGAATCGGCACAAAATGTTTTATTTTTTGTGAAATTTGTTTTATTTAGTTTTTATTTAATTGTAATTGTTTTAAATTTGTTACGTGTTTTCCGGCTTAAAATGCATTCCGGTGTTGCGTTTGGGAAAAATTTCAACATAGTTATTTGATTCGCCTTCAAAAAGTTATGCGATGTTTCTCTAAAGCGTAATCAAAATATTGTAAAAACATCTTTTTTTTGGTTAAAGAACTCGCATTTACCTTGTTGCAAAGTAAATGTGGAAAAAAAATTATAGAAAAAAGTGGTAAAAAGTGGTAAAGTGTGTCAAAACTCCTTATTTTTGAATCACTTTAGTGTCAAAAAATGGAAATGCAACAATTATTAGGCGAATACGAGTGTAAAATTGATCCGAAAGGACGGATGCGGCTGCCGAGCGACCTGATCAGTCAGCTCGGAGAAGATGCCCGCACCTTCGTGGTCAATCGTGGCTTTGAAAAATGCCTGATGTTGTATCCGGAAAAAGTCTGGGAAAATATTACCAGCGAAATCAACCAACTCAATTTGTACAATAAAAAGAATCGGGACTTTGTGCGCTATTTTTATCGGGGTGCGCAGAAAATTACGCCCGATAGCGCAGACAGAGTTCTGATAGCCAAGCGTTTGATGGAATATGCGGGCGTGGATAAAGAGGTGATTCTGTCGGCTTATAACGATCGCATTGAAATATGGGCGAAGGATCAGTATGACCAGATGCTGGACGATGAACCGGATGATTTTTCCGACCTGGCCGAGGATGTATTGGGAAAAATTAACGGCAGCGGCGAATAATGGCGTATCATCTACCGGTACTGGCGCGCGAAAGCATGGAGGCGTTAGCAATTAAGCCCAACGGCGTTTATGCAGATGCAACCTTTGGCGGCGGCGGTCATGCAAGATTGATTCTTCAGGAGCTTGGCGACAACGGTCGCCTGTATGGCTTTGATCAGGACGAAGACGCTCTACCCAATGCGCCGGATGACGAGCGCTTTACTTTCGTGCAAAGCAATTTTCGCTATTTGAAGCGCTTTTTGAAATTGCACGGCGTGCAGCAGGTTGATGGCATACTGGCAGACCTCGGGGTATCTTCTCATCAGTTGGATGTAGCGGAACGCGGTTTTTCCTATCGTTTCGATGCCGAACTGGATATGCGGATGAATCAGCAGGGCGAAGTTACTGCGGCCGATGTGGTCAACAACTACACGGCGGAAGACTTGCAGCGGGTACTCGGAGAATACGGCGAAGTACGCAATGCCAGAACGCTGGCGCAACGGATCGTTGCCGAACGACAGGTGCGGGAACTGCGTACCATCAACGATTTGCTGACCGTCATCGAGCCGCTCATTCGCGGACAACGCCTGCGCTACCTGTCGCAGGTTTTTCAGGCGTTGCGTATTGAAGTGAACGACGAAATGGGCGCGCTGCGCGAATTTCTGGAGCAAACGCTGGAAGTGCTGGCGCCGGGCGGCAGGTTGGTCATTATCACTTACCATTCGATAGAAGATCGGCTGGTGAAGAGTTTCCTGAAAACGGGCAACGCACAGGGCGAAGTGAAAAAAGACTTCTACGGCAACATCGAGCGACCGTTTAAAGTCATCACAAAAAGCCCAATGGAGCCGACAGAAAAAGAAATTGCGGATAACCCGCGGGCACGCAGCGCGAAACTGAGGGTAGGGGAGAAAATACATTAACAAATAGCAAATAACAAGCATCAATTAACAAAATGGCAAAGAAGAAAAACACCTGGCAGATTTTTGACCTGAACTATTGGAGTTCGGATTTGATTTTGCAGAATTTGCCATTCGTCATGTTTCTGAGCTTTTTGGCGGTGCTCTACATTGCCAATGCGCATTATGCGGAACGCAATGTTCGCAAAATTCAGGTATTACAACGGGATATCAAGGAGTTGCGCTGGCATTACATGTCGCTGGAAGCAGAAATCATGTACAACAGCAAGCGGTCGGAAATGGTGAAAAACGTGCAGGAAGAAGGACTGAGACCCATCAGCGAGAAACCAAAAAAAATTGTCGCAGAAGATTAAAATAACAGATAATAGTTACAATTAACAAATAACAAAATTCTCCAATGGATATCAAAAACGAAGTGCTGTATCGGGTTTACATTCTGCTCTTTGGGGTGGTCGTCCCTCTGGCACTCGTATTGATTTACCAAACGGTATTCATCAGCTATGCCGAAGGGGAGAGATGGCGCCAGAAAGGGGCAAGCCTGTACATTGATTCGCGACCGCTTGAACCGGAGCGGGGCAATATTCTGGCAACGGACGGAAGCCTGTTGTCCACTTCCATTCCTTATTTCGATATATATATGGATCCGAATTCCACCGGTATGACGGAGTCGGATTTCAAAAATAACATTGACTCCCTGGCGCAACTGATCGCAACCTACGTCGATAATACCTACACCCCCGGTGGATGGAAAACTTACATCGAGGAGCGGCGACAGTTGGGCGATCGCTACGTGCTCATAAAGCGCGGGGTTTCCTACTCGGAGCGAAAGTTCATTGAAAAATTTCCATTGTTCAGCCTGGGGCGCAATCGCGGTGGCTTCATTGCCGAAAAGCGGAGTGTGCGGAAGCGTCCGTTTGGCATACTGGCGCGGCGAACCATTGGTTATACCGGGCGTGAAGATGCCAAGCCGGTGGGGCTGGAAGGCTCCTTCGATGCCGTGCTCGGCGGACAGGCAGGTAAGCAACTGATGATTCAATTGGATCGTGCCAATGACATCTGGATACCACTGGACGACTTGTCGCTGGTAGAACCCAAGAGCGGAGACGATATTGTCACTACACTCGACATCAACATGCAGGACGCCACCCAGGAAGCCCTGCTGCGCGCCATGAATTACCACGATGCAGAATGGGGCGCGGCAATTGTGATGGAAGTGGAAACCGGAAAGGTACGGGCAATTTCCAACCTCGGAAAAACCGATAACGGCTGGTGGGAAACCTACAACTATGCAGTTGGTGCCGCAGTGGAGCCGGGCTCTACTTTCAAAACTGCTTCCATTATGGCGCTGCTGGAAGATGGCTTTATTGACCTGAGTGATACCGTGCAACTGGAACGGGGAACAACCGAATTCTACGATGAAACAATGGTGGACTCCTCGCCCTACAGCGCCAAGATTGATTCTACTTCAGTGCGCCACGCGTTTGAAATTTCCTCGAACGTAGGTATCGCCAAGTTGCTCAATCAGTACTACGCCCGAAAAGAAAAAAGCAACAAAAACAAAGGGGCAGAACTTTTCATCGAACGTTTGCGCGAATTCAACCTGCACCTGCCTACCGGCATTGAGGTAGATGGCGAAGCAGAGCCTTACATCAAAGAAGCATACAACGAAAGTCAGCAGTGGAGCGGAACGACCCTGCCGTGGATGGCAATTGGTTATGAATTGCGCCTGACGCCGTTGCAATTGCTTACATTTTATAATGCAATCGCCAACAACGGAACACTGGTAAAACCATATCTCGTCCAGGAAATTCAGCGCTTTGGCGAAATGAGCCAAACCTTTAAACCCACAGTGGTGAAAAAGCGGATCGCTTCCAAAACGACCATCGCCCAAGTGCACGAACTACTGGATTCGGTCGTGACGCGGGGTACGGCGTACAAGCTGAAGACCGACGAGTACAATTTTGCTGGTAAAACCGGTACGGCGCAGGTTGGCTACCGGCGCACGGCGAGTGGGCAGACGTACATTCGCGGTTACCAGGCTTCATTTGTGGGCTTTTTCCCATCAGAAGCGCCGAAGTATTCGATCATCGTGGTCATCAACAAACCCCGGCGCGGTGGCTTTTACGGAGCAGATGTGGCAGGACCCGTGTTCCGGGAAATTGCCGACCACATCTACGCCACCCAAATGGGATTGCACGAGGCTATAAACACCCAGCCGAAGTTGCCATTGGCAACCAAGCAGATGCCGACTTACGATGCAGGCGTTCGGGAGGATATGCTAAAAGTACTGGATTATCTGGAGTTGCCATTTTATGGGAATCCCGATGCAAATGTGGTGACCTTGCGCGCGCAGTCGGATAGCTTATTGGTGCTGAATCGAACGATTTCAGAAAATAAAGTGGTGCCGAGTGTGATCGGGCTGGGGCTGCGGGATGCACTGTATATCCTGGAAAATCGCGGCTTGCGCGTGGAAGTGGATGGCTTTGGCAAAGTAGCTCGGCAATCGCTGCTGCCGGGTACGCGGGCGCAGGGGCAAACGATCAAACTCTTTTTACGATGATGTAACGGCTGCTTTAGCTGCCGAAAAAATGAATCCAAATGAAAAACAAAGTATTAATCATTATTTTAATTTTCTTCGGTTTGCATTTTTTGCAAGCCCAGGATTTACCCATAAAAGTAGAACCCTTAACGAAGGATTTCTACGTGCATATTTCCTACCAGTTGCTGGGAGGGAGTCCTTTTCCATCGAATGGATTGATCGTTAAAACCTCGAAAGGGGTGCTATTGGTGGATACCGGTTGGGGCGAGGCTGCGACCAGGGAGGTTTATAAATGGGTCCGGAAAAATTTGCGAGAGAAAGTCAAGCTGTGTATTGTCACCCATTCGCACGGTGACCGGGCTTCGGGCACTGGCTGGTTGCAAAAGAAAGGGGTGCAAGTGATTAGTACGCCGCTGACGGCTGAAAAGTCGGCAGTGCAGGGCTATGCCAAACCGGAGGGTACGTTGTCGAATGATACGACGTTGATCTTTAACGGTTTGAAAGTACAAACCTATTTTCCGGGCGAAGGGCATACCAATGACAACATCGTGGTGTATTTCCCGGAGCAACAGTTGCTTTTCGGCGGATGTTTTGTAAAAAGTTACGTCGCATTTGGCATGGGCAATATTGCAGACGCAAATATGGAAGCATGGGCAGATTCGGTGGAAAATATGATGCGGAAGTTCCCCAATATGAAGTTTGTAATTCCCGGGCATCAGGCTTGGGACGATGGAGCATCCTTGTTGCATACCATAGAATTGATAAAAAAAGCAAATGCCAAAGTGATCGGCGGATAACACAAGGGTAACCGCTTTTGAATATGAAAAAATTGCAGGATTTACTGACCGATGTGTCGGTATTAGAAATAAAAGGCGAGACGAATCAAACGGTGAGAAAACTGACACTCGATTCGCGCCAAGCAGAGCAGGAAAGCCTGTTCGCAGCTTTGAAAGGTTTTAAAGTAGATGGTCACCAATTTATTGCGAAAGCCATTGCGAATGGTGCTTCGGTCATTTTGGCGGAAGCTTTGCCAGCCGATTTGCAACCGAGCGTCACGTACTTGCAAGTCGCAGATAGCGCAGTTGCGCTGGGGCAAATAGCCAGCAATTTTTACGATCGCCCGTCAAAAAAACTGAAGCTAGTCGGCGTAACCGGTACAAATGGCAAGACGACCGTGGCCACACTGCTGTACAATCTTTTCCAGTTGTTAGGCTACAAAATCGGTTTGCTTTCGACGGTGGAAAATCGCATCGGCCAACAAGTGATTGCGGCAACACACACGACACCCGATTCCATTGCGATCAACGCTTTGCTGGCGGATATGGTGGCGGCGGGTTGCGATTATACTTTCATGGAGGTGAGTTCGCACGCAGCAGCCCAGCGACGAATCGCGGGTTTGGAATTTGCGGGAGCGATTTTTACGAATATGTCGCACGACCATCTCGATTATCACGGAACGTTCGACAATTACATAAAAGCAAAAAAAAGTTTCTTTGACATATTAGGAAAAAAAGCCTTTGCCCTCATCAATATCGATGACAAACGCGGCGAAGTCATGGTGCAAAATACCAAAGCTACGGTGCATCGCTACAGCTTGCAGCGCCTGGCGGATTTCAAAGCGAAGATCATCGAGAATAGCTTGCTGGGCTTGCACCTGGACATCAACGGGCGGGAGTTTCACGGGCGATTGATTGGCGAATTCAATGCTTACAATCTGCTGGCGGTGTACGGCACTGCGATCCTCCTTGGGCAGGATCAGGCGGAGGTGTTGACGGCGCTGAGTCAGGTGCGGGCAGCTGAGGGGCGGTTCGATTCCATTTTTGATCAGAAAAGACAAATTCTTGGTATCGTGGACTACGCACACACGCCGGATGCACTGGAGAAAGTGCTCGAAACGATCCGCCAATTGCGGCAAGCCAATGCCCGGATCATCACGGTGGTGGGCTGCGGCGGTGATCGCGACAAGGCAAAGCGACCCGTGATGGCGCGAGTAGCGTGCGATTTGAGCGATCAGGTCATTTTTACGAATGACAATCCGCGGACCGAAGAACCGGAAACCATTCTGCAAGACATGGAGGCAGGCGTCCCCCCGGAAGCGCAGAGTAAAGTGCTGACCATTGCTGACCGCAAGCAGGCGATCAAAACGGCTTGCAAATTGGCGCAAAGCGGCGACATCATACTGGTGGCAGGCAAAGGACACGAAAAATACCAGGAAATCCAAGGGGTGAAGTACCCTTTTGACGACAAGGAAATGCTGAAAGAAGCATTTTTATAAATGGGCTGATTCGATTGAGTTTTGAGTATAGGAATTTCTATTTTTGAGCACGAAAATTTGGTGAATTGTCCCGAAGAAATGCCTTCGGCATTATTGTTTTTTTGGATGTAGTTTTCCTCAAATGATAAATAACAAATTGCCAATTAACAAATAACAGTAATAACAAAAAATCAAAATGTTAATCGAACTCATCGAGTGGCTGCAGGCAAACGGAGTGGATGCTCCGGGATTCGGGTTAATCAATTACATCACTTTTCGCGCGGGCGCAGCAGTGATTTTGTCGCTTATCATTTCCATGATTTTTGGCAGAAGCATCATCCATGCGCTTCGCCGGCAGCAGGTGGGCGAAACCGTGCGCGATCTTGGGTTAGCCGGACAAATTCAAAAGCAAGGCACGCCGACAATGGGCGGTGTGATTATCATAATGGCGACGCTGGTTCCTTGTTTGCTGATGGCGCGTCTGGATAATGTCTATATCATTTTGATGGTGATATCGACGATCTGGATGGGACTCATTGGATTCCTGGACGACTACATCAAGGTTTTCCGGAAGAATAAGCAGGGTTTGAAAGGCTGGTTTAAGATTCTCGGGCAGGTTGGTCTGGGATTGATCATCGGCATTACGATGCTGGTGAATAACGACATAGTCGTGCGCATGGATGTGAAAGTTGCCGAAGAATATGGCATTAACGGCGAACATCTGGTGCGCGAAGTTCCCATCGAACGCGATGGTGAAGTGGTAGAATTGAAAGGCGATTATCGTGCTCCGATCACGAACGTACCGTTTATCAAAGGCAATCATCTGGATTACAGCTGGTTGTTGCCGGTCAAAAAGGCGGTTGCCGATAACTGGGTGTGGTTGCTGTTCGTTCCGCTGGTGATTTTCATTGTCACGGCGGTCTCGAATGCGGCAAATCTCACGGACGGGCTGGATGGCTTGGCGACGGGGGTCTCGGGCATATCGGTGTTTACCCTGGGCATTTTTGCCTACGTTTCGGGCAATGCGATCGCGGCGAATTACCTGAATATCCTACACCTGCCGGGGGCAGGGGAGTTGGTGATTTTTGCGGGGAGCCTGGTTGGCGCTTGTATCGGATTTTTGTGGTACAATGCTTTTCCGGCGCAGGTTTTCATGGGTGATACCGGTAGTTTGACATTGGGCGGCATCATTGCTTCGCTGGCGATTTTGCTGCGAAAGGAACTGCTTATCCCGGTGCTGTGCGGCATTTTTCTGGCGGAGAATTTATCGGTGGTCTTGCAGGTGGCATATTTCAAATACACCAAACGCAAGTACGGCGAAGGGCGCAGAATTTTCCTGATGTCGCCGTTGCATCACCATTATCAGAAAAAAGGTATGCATGAAGTGAAAATCGTGACGCGCTTCTGGATCGTGGCAGTTTTGCTGGCGGTCATTACGATGATTACGCTTAAAATCCGATAGATCTATGAGAATAGTGATTTTAGGAGCTGGCGAAAGTGGAGTAGGAGCAGCATTGTTAGCAAAAAAATTAGAACACGAAGTTTTCGTTTCAGACAAAGGTTCGATTGCAGAAAAGTATAAAATAGAATTAGAACAAAACGCCATTCCATACGAGGAGGGCGAGCATACATTGACAAGAATCTTGGCGGCGGATGAGATTATCAAAAGCCCGGGTATTCCGGATAAAGTGCCGGTGGTGCAGGCGGTTTTGGAACGAGGTATTCCGGTGATTTCAGAGATCGAATTTGCGAGTCGGCATACCGACGCGACGATCATCGGCATTACGGGTACCAATGGCAAAACGACGACGACTAAGCTGACTTTTCACATACTGAAAACAGCTGGTTTGGACGTGGCGGTCGGCGGAAACGTCGGTTACAGCTTTGCGCGGTTGGTGACGGAGGTGAAACGCGCTTGTTATGTGTTGGAAATCAGTAGTTTCCAATTAGATAACATTCAGCATTTCCGACCGGATATCAGCATGATCCTGAACATTACGCCTGATCATCTCGACCGCTACGATTATAAAATGGAAAACTATATCAGCTCTAAATTTAGAATTTGTGCCAACCAAAAAGCTGGCGATATTTTTTTGTACAACGCTGATAATGAAAATATTACGAATCGAATGAAAACCCAAAAGCGCGCGCCAAAGGGCGTGGCAATCAGCCAAAGTATGATCGAAAATGATCTGCTTCGCGTCGGAGATTCGACATTTGACATGAGCAAAACGACATTGCGCGGCAGGCACAACTACATGAACGCACTATTTGCCATTCATGCGGCGAAAGCTCTGGGTGCAGCCGATGCGGCGATTCAGCGCGGACTGGAGACTTTCCAAAATGTGGTGCATCGCATGGAGTTGGTGGCGGAAATTGATGGCGTAGCGTACATCAACGATAGCAAGGCAACGAATGTGGACTCCGTTTTCTACGCCCTGGATGCGATGACCAAACCGACGGTTTGGATCGTTGGCGGTCAGGACAAAGGCAACGAATACGAGTCTCTTTTTGAGCTGGTACGAGAGAAGGTGCGTGCCATTGTTTGCTTAGGCGTGGATAACCAAAAATTGCTGGATATATTCGGCGATTTTGGCAAGCCGATGGTGGAAGCCCGCAGCGCACAGGAAGCCGTAGCCAAAGCGCGCGCGCTCGCAAAACCTGGCGATGTGGTGCTGTTATCACCCGCTTGCGCCAGTTTTGACTTGTTCAAAAATTATGAAGATCGAGGTAATCAATTTAAAGAAACCGTTTTGAAAATGATATGATTTGTTAATGATTGTTTTGGGGAATCATGAAACAGTAAATAGTGGAATAATAAATCAATGAAACTATAAAATTATGTCAACATTCGCAGCCAGAATTAATGCAGAACTGAAGGGCGACCGCGCCATCTGGGCGATCTTTGCCATCCTGGCAATTTTCTCCATCCTGGCGGTATATAGCTCGACGGGCACGCTGGCTTACCGCGAACGCGGCGGCAACACCGAGGCATATTTGTTCAAGCACTTGATCATTCTGGGCATCGGGATGTTCCTGACCTACATGTTCCACCTGCTGCACTACATGAACTACTCGCGTTGGTCGCGTTACCTGTTGGTGTTGACCATTCCATTGTTGCTGTTGACCATTGCGGTCGGACCGGAAATTAACGACGCACGGCGCTGGATACAAATCCCTTACGTGGGCTTGACCTTCCAGACGTCGGACCTCGCGAAGATCGCACTCATCATCTACGTGGCTCGGGAAATATCTTCAAAACAGGATTATATCAAGGATTTCCAGAGCGCATTTTTGCCGATCATCGTGCCAATTCTGATCGTGTGCGGCTTGATCGCCCCGGCGGATTTGTCCTCGGCTCTGTTGCTATTTTTTACCTGCGTGCTGATGATGTTTATCGGTCGGGTAGCGGTAAAATATATTCTTTTGCTGTTGCTACTTGGGATGGTCGTATTTGCAATGCTGATCCTACTGCATGAGATGTTTCCGAATATCATTCGGGTAGAAACCTGGATCGCGCGCTGGCAAGACTTCCTGGCGGGCGATGCTACGAAAGAGTGGCGACAGATCGACCAGGCACAAATCGCCATCGCGAATGGGGGGTTCTTTGGCATGGGCCCCGGTAATAGCATTCAGCGGAATTTCCTGCCGGCGTCTTACTCGGATTTTATCTACGCCATCATTTGCGAAGAGTACGGCGTGATCGGCGGTAGCATAGTAATTCTGCTATATGTGTTGCTTTTTTTCCGGGCAACGCGCCTGGTGACCAAGAGTTCCAAAGCCTTTGGCGCGATGCTGGCAATGGGGTTGAGTTTGAGTTTGATACTACAGGCTTTCGCCAATATTGCCGTATCAGTGAATCTGGTGCCAGTAACGGGATTGACGCTGCCGATGATTAGTATGGGGGGTACTTCGCTGATTTTTACATGTATTGCCTTTGGTATGATCCTGAGTGTCAGCAAGTTTATCGAATCGACGAATTAAAAATATATGTCCAGTTCTTTGAAAATTATCATCAGTGGCGGCGGAACCGGCGGGCACATTTTCCCGGCGATTGCAATTGCCAATGCGATCAAAGCCAGGCAACCGCATGCAGATATCCTGTTCGTCGGTGCGAAGGGCAAAATGGAGATCGAAAAAGTGCCGCGAGCGGGTTATCCAATCAAAGGATTGTGGATCAGCGGATTTCAACGAAAGTTGACCTTGCGAAACCTGCTTTTTCCGATCAAACTGCTCAGCAGCCTGCTTCGTGCCAGCCAGATCATTCGGTCCTTCAAACCGGATGCGGCGGTCGGTGTCGGTGGCTACGCGAGCGGCCCGCTGCTGGAAATGGCAACACGCAAAGGCATTCCAGCGCTTATTCAGGAACAAAATTCCTATGCCGGAGCGACGAATCGCTTGCTGGCGAAAAAAGTGCAACGCATTTGTGTAGCGTATGAAAACATGGAGCGCTATTTCCCGCAGGAAAAGCTGGTGCTGACCGGTAACCCGGTGCGCAGCGATCTGGTGCGTATTTCGGCGACCCGCGAAGAGGCGCTGGCACATTTCGGGCTCGACCCGACGAAAAAAACGCTCTTGCTTTTTGGCGGAAGCCTGGGGGCGCGCTCGCTCAATCAGGCGATGGCAGCGAGTGCAGCCGCTTTACGCGAACGCCCGGACGTGCAGGTGCTCTGGCAATGCGGAAGTTTGTATTTTGAAGATTATAAAAATGCGGAAACGGCCAAATTGCCAAATGTTCAGATTCAAGCCTTCATCGATCGCATGGATTTGGCATACAAAATGGCGGATTTGGTGGTGTGCCGGGCGGGAGCGTTGACGATTTCGGAATTGCAATTGGTGGGCAAACCGGCGATGCTGGTGCCTTCGCCAAATGTAGCGGAAGATCATCAGACCAAAAATGCACTGGCGCTGGTCGAACGAGACGCGGCGATCATGCTGCCGGACGCGGAAGCAAAAGCACAGATGATCCCGGAAGCATTGGCGCTGCTGAATCATCCCGAGCGATTGGAAGAGCTGGCAACGAACGTGCACGCCATGGCGAAAACCGATGCAGCCGAGCAAATTGCGGACGAGGTTTTGAATTTGATACCAGAGACCAGAAACCAGAAACGAACATGAATATCAACGAACTCAGAACCGTATATTTCATAGGTATCGGCGGGATTGGTATGAGTGCGTTGGCGCGCTATTTCAAAGGATTGGGCGCGGAAGTTCACGGATACGATAAAACAGAAACCGCTTTGACCAAAACGTTGGTTGAAGAAGGCATGCACATCCATTACGAGGAGGATGTTTCTAAAATACCTGCTCGGGTTGACCTGGTGGTCTGGACGCCGGCAGTACCGCAGGAGCACACGGAGTTGCAGCATTTCCGGCAGCACGACATTCCCGTGAAAAAGCGGGCGGAAGTGCTCGGCATTATCAGCCGAAACCGGCGAACGGTCGCGATTGCAGGTACGCACGGAAAAACAACCACATCCTCGCTCACGGCGCATGTGCTGCGGGCGTGCGGTATTGATTGTTCGGCTTTTCTGGGCGGGATTGCGCAGAATTTCCAGTCAAATTTTGTCAACGGACAAAGCGATTGGGTGGTGGCGGAAGCGGATGAATACGATCGTTCCTTCCTGCATTTGCAACCGGAAATTGCGGCGATCACCAGCATGGATGCGGATCATCTGGATATTTACGGCGACGAAAATTCGATTCACGAAACGGGTTTTCTGGCTTTCGCCAAACAGGTGACCGGCACGCTGTACGTGCAGCACGAATGGTTGAAATTTTTTGACAAAAACGCAGTGCGCAGCTTTGGTGTGGATGGCGGCGATTATCGCGCGGAGAATCTGCGAGTGGCGGATGGATACTTTGTATTTGATTACAAAAATCCGGACATCGCTATTGAAAACTTGAAATTGTCGATGCCGGGGCGTCATAATGTCGAAAATGCGACGGTTGCGATCTCGGTTGCCTTGCAACTAGGCGCGAAGCCGGAAGCGATTCGGGCGGCTTTGCTGAGTTTCAAAGGAATCAAGCGGCGATTTGAGTTTGTCGTGCGCACCGAAAAGACGGTCTATATTGACGATTATGCGCACCATCCGACGGAACTCAGGGCGGCGATTGGCGCAGCGAAGCAGTTATTCCCGAATCGAAAGGTGACGGGCATTTTCCAGCCGCACTTGTATTCGCGCACGCGCGATTTTGTCGATGGATTTGCAGCAGCACTGGATGGTCTGGATGACACTTTGTTGCTGGACATCTACCCGGCACGGGAAAAACCGATTCCGGGGGTGACTTCGGAGATTATTTTTGAACGTATGCAAAATCAAAATAAACAGTTGGTGACAAAAGCGAACCTGCTGGAGGTATTGAAAAACAAGGAATTGGATGTAGTGATGACCCTCGGTGCAGGCGACATTGACACATTGGTGCAGCCGATTCAAAAAATATTGGATGATAGAGGTTAGATGTTGGACAATATCAGCAATCTATCGTTTCGAGTCTAAATTCTGATAGAATGGACAAAAAAGAATTACAATTAACCCTGAAGCGCGCCTCCTGGCTACTGGCGGTGTTTTTTTCGATTGCCATCGTGATCTCCGCAGTGGGCAAGCGCGAAGCGAGCATTGTCGATCAAGTGTTGATAGATATTGAGCCATTGAGCAGCGGTAATTCGCTCATCAAGCCGGAGGATGCGCAACTGACCATTGAGCGGAGCTTTGGCTCGAAGCTGGAGGGCTTTCCGTTGGGCTCGGTTGATGTAGGGCGTGTGGAGCGCGTGCTGGAGGAAGATCCATTTGTGGAGAATGCCGATGTCTATGTGGATGCCAGAGCCAACCTGAGAGTGAAAATACAACAGCGCGAACCGGTGCTGCGCGTGATTGACAACAACGGTTTGAATTATTATCTGGACGAAGAAGGCAATAAAATGCCATTGTCGCGTCACTTTGCGGCGCGGGTGCTCACGGCGACGGGCAACATTCCGCCGCACGATCCGAATTTCCTGGAGCGCAAGCGACACCGGCTGAAGGACTTGTTCCTGCTAGCGCAGAAGGTCTCAGCGGATGCGTTTTTCGGCGCTTTGATCGAGCAGATTTACGTGAGCAATACCGGTGAGTTCACGCTCATCCCGAAGGTCGGCGATCAGAAGATCATCTTCGGCTCTTTGAGTGACGCGGATGAAAAGTTGGAAAACCTGAAAATATTTTACAAGGAAGGCATTCCGTACGAGGGATGGCAAAAGTACAGAACGATCAATGTGAAATTTAAAGGACAGGTGGTTTGTGAGAAAAAGTAAATAGACACCAGATTTGAAGATGCCGGATGCCAGATGTTTTTTTTCTGACATCTTAAATCCGGGCATCTGGAATCCAAGAAAATCAAATAAAAATCAGCCAGTTACAGGGCTACAAACGGAAGTATTATGATGGAAACGAACGCAAAAAAATCGGAAATCATTGTCGCGTTGGACATTGGGACAACCAAAGTTTGCGCGCTTGCCGGTCGGAAAAATGAACACGGCAAATTCGAGGTGCTCGGCATTGGCAATGTGCAAAGCGAGGGCGTGCTGCGCGGGGTCGTGTCGAATATCGAAAAGACGGTGAAGGCCATCTCAGAAGCCATTGACTCGGCGCAGCGGGCGTCGGGTATGGAGTTTGATACCGTGCACGTCGGCATCGCCGGTCAGCATATCAAAAGCCTGCAACACCGTGGTATTCTCACGCGCGACAATGACCACACGGAGATCAGCCGGCGCGACATCGAAAAACTCATCAGCGACATGTACAAGCTGGTGCTGCCTCCGGGTGACAAGATTTTGCACGTCATTCCGCAGGAATATACGGTTGATAATGAGCAAGGTATCCTTGATCCGATTGGGATGTCTGGCGTTCGTTTGGAGGCAAATTTTCACATCATAACGGGGCAGATTACAGCCTCCAACAACATTCAACGCTGCGTGGACCGCGCGGGACTGAAGGTCGTGAACATGACCCTGGAGCCCATCGCTTCGGCAGCGGCAGTGCTTAGCGAAGAAGAAAAAGAGGCAGGCGTAGCGCTGGTGGATATCGGCGGCGGTACGACGGATATTACGATTTTCCAGGATGGCATCATTCGCCATACGGCAGTGATTCCTTTTGGTGGCAATGTCATTACCAAAGACATCAAGGAAGGCTGCAGCGTGATGCAATCGCAGGCAGAAAAGATGAAAGTGAAATTCGGCTCTGCTCTGGCGGATGAGGTATATGACAATCGCATCATTACCATTCCGGGTTTGAAAGGTCGCGATCCAAAGGAAATTTCAGAGAAAAACCTGGCGCGCATTATTCAGGCGAGAGTGGAGGAAATTCTTGACTTCGTACTCTGGGAAGTCCGGCGCTCCGGCTTCGAGCGCAAGCTCGTGGGCGGCATCGTGCTCACTGGCGGTGGCGCATTGCTGAACCACATCGACAAACTCTCGGAATACCACACGGGCATGAGTACGCGCATTGGGGTGCCGATCGAACATTTGGGGCACGGCTATCAGCAAAAGCTGAGCAGCCCGGTATTCGCAACGGCGATTGGCCTGCTCATCAAAGGCTGGGAAGATATGGAGAACGGCAAGGTTCGTCCTTACACCAAACCGGAAGAGCGCAGCAAAGAGGAAGCAGTGGAAACGCCAAACAAATGGCTGGAGTCGATATTCAAAAAAACGAAAGAGTGGTTCGAAGCAGAACCGGATGTGAATATGTAATGATATTTGATCTCAGGATACCAGATGCCAGATATTTCGACAAAATATCCCAATATCCCAATATCTGAATATTCCAATATCTTAAAAGAAAACTGATACTAATTTAAATAACGACAGAGGAAAACCAACAGTATAGGTAGCCTTCCTCTATCCAAAAAACAAGCAGTATGTTATTTGATTTGCCGAAAGACGAAAGCCCGATCATCAAGGTTATTGGTGTGGGAGGCGGTGGAAGCAATGCAGTCACGCACATGTTCCGTCAGGGCATCGTGGGGGTGGACTTTGCTATCTGCAACACGGATCATCAGGCGATGGACATCAGCCCGGTGCCGACGAAGATCCAACTGGGACCGAACCTGACCGAAGGTCGGGGCGCAGGCTCCAAGCCAAATATTGGTAAGCTGGCCTGCGAAGAGTCCATTGAGGAAGTTCAGCGCTATCTGGAAAACAATTGCCGCATGCTCTTTATCACGGCTGGTATGGGCGGTGGTACGGGTACGGGGGCTGCACCCATCATTGCGAAAACGGCTCAGGAAATGGATATTCTGACCGTAGCGATCGTGACCTTGCCATTCAGTTTCGAAGGACGCCGACGCATTTCCCAGGGCTTCGATGGTCTGTCTGAATTAAAAAAACACGTCGATACGCTCATCATCGTATCGAATGATAAACTGCGCCAGATTTATGGCAACCTCTCTGTTTCGGATGCCTTTGGCCAGGCGGATGATATTTTGACAACAGCCGCCAGAGGCATCGCAGAAATCATCACTGTGCCGGGCTACGTCAATGTGGACTTCGAGGATGTGAACACCGTCATGCGAAACTCCGGCGTGGCAATCATGGGTACGGCTTCCGCCGAAGGTGAAGACCGCGCGAAGAAAGCAGTGGATGAGGCATTGCACTCGCCCTTGCTCGAAGACAACAACATTCGCGGCGCGAAGCATATCCTGCTGAACATCACTTCCGGCTCGAAGGAAGTAACGATGGATGAAATCTTCGAAATTACCGAATTTGTACAGGAAGAAGCGGGCTTTGGTACGGATTTGATCTGGGGGAATTGCTACGACGAAAACCTGGGCGACCAGATCAGCGTGACGGTCATTGCCACCGGCTTTGAGCAGGAGCATCCCAGCAAATCGAAGCACGAGCCCGAGGACGACCGCATCGTGGTATCACTGGATGACGAATCGCCGAACAACCCGAAGCAGAGCAGTCACCTGCGCGAAATCGGTTTTGAAGAAGAAGAGGAGACAAAAAATGCAAAGACGTTTGATTTTGACAATATCCCATCGTCCGTTCGCAAGCACAACCGCGCCCATTATTCTTACGATGAGCCTTACGTCCGCGATGAAGAAAAAGGCGAAACCGAAGAAGAGCGCCAGCGTCGTAAGCAACTGGAGGCAGAGCGCCGGGAACAATTGCGCAGCAAACGCGTGAAACTGAATAATCCGAAGACCATTGTCGAACTGGAAAACGAACCGGCTTATTTGCGTCGGAAGGTTTCTTTGGACGATGTGCCGGATTCTGCCGAGCAGGAATACTCGAAGTGGACGATCAGCGAAGAAGAGAATGAACCACAATTTAAACAAGGAAATTCCTATTTACACGATAATGTGGACTAAAAATCACCAGTAATATTTTCGGCAAATAAGCAGTATTCAACGTCGCCGGGTGCTTGGTCGCCTGGCGATTTTTGTCTGTCCGGTACTCAGTTAATTTACAAGTTTTTTCTATTTTTACTTTCACATTCATTTATAAATTCAAAACTTCTCGGAACCACATACATGGCGCAGGACAAAGCGGGCAGAAAAAGAGAAACGCAAAAGGAAAGCACGGAGCAGCAACCGGTAGGGAAGAACTGGCTGTTGGCTATTGCAATTGACAATTATGCGCATAAGCCATTAAACAATTGCGTTAGAGATGTCAGCGCATTTATTGAGGTGGTGAGCCAGCGTTATAGTTTTGAAAGTGACCACATCATTCCGCTATTTGATGAAGAAGCTACTGCTGATGGGATTTATGATGCTTTTGAGAATTTACTAGACAAAGTGGAACCCAACGACAATTTGATTGTATATTACTCCGGTCACGGTGATTATCATGGTCGATTAAAAGAAGGTTATTGGATTCCCTTTGATGCGGATACCCGTTCCAGACAAATTCCGAATGATACACTCAAGCGATATTTACGTGAAATTCAGACCCGACATACTTTAATTATCTGTGACTCCTGTTTTTCTGGCACTTTTGCCATCAAAGGCAAAGCGGAGGATTATTCGTCCGAAGCCTTGACGCAGCGTTATCAGGATAGTTCGCGTTGGGTGATTACTTCAGGTAGCAAGCACGAAGTTTTGGATGGAGTGCAAGGCGGTCATAGCCCTTTTGCGGAAGCTTTATTGGCGAAAATGCGCTCCCACGAAGGCGATTTAAGTGCCAGAAATTTAGGGGATTATGTTATCTCGGAATTAGCTGCAAAAAAAATCTATCAAAAGCCACTTTCTGAAGTCTTCGATAAGGAATACCACCAGGGCGGTCTATTTGTCTTTTGGCAACAACAAAACGCCACCCAAGCCTGGGCAAGCGCGGAAGCCACCGATACCGCCGCCGCTTACTACGCCTTCTGGCAGCAGCACCCCGACAGCCCGCAAGCGGAGGAAGCGCTCTGGCGCTATGTGTCTAAAGTTCAGAAGTTAGAAGCATATAATTTATACAGAAATAAATATCCACAAGGAAAATATATTTTGGATGCAATTGAAAAATTGGATGATGTATATTTCGCTGAGGCAAAAACACTAAACGATTATAAACTATATTTAAAAGTGTTTGGCGATGAAGGCAATCATGCTCGTGAAGCTCATCAGCGTATTGATGAATTTCTTGTGCCAATAATTTTAAGAAATCCTTCAAAGGATACTACAATCTCTCAAGAACCTAGAATCGAAACACCTCGCCTCTCCTTCGAGCCGGAAATGGTCTTTGTGGAAGGTGGCACCTTTAAAATGGGTAGCAACGATTACGATTCTGAAAAACCCATCCACGACGTTACACTCAGCGATTTTTACATTGGAAAATACCCGGTGACCCAGGCGCAGTGGCACGCCGTGATGGGCGAAAATCCCTCGCATTTCAAAGGCTGCGATGACTGTCCGGTGGAAAATGTAAGCTGGGATGACGTGCAGGAATTCATTAAAAAACTGAACGACAGAACCGGGAAAAACTACCGCCTGCCCACCGAAGCCGAATGGGAATACGCCGCGCGGGGTGGTAATAAAAGCAAGGGCTACAAATATGCTGGGAGTGATAATCTGGATGAAGTGGGGTGGTATAATGGCAACGCCGGCAGCAAAACCCATCCGGTTGGTCAGAAAAAGCCCAACGAACTGGGCATTTACGATATGAGCGGCAATGTGTGGGAGTGGTGTGCGGATTGGTACGGTGCTTATCCATCTGAACCGCAAACCAATCCTACCGGACCTGCAAAAGGTACGGATCGAGTAGTTCGTGGCGGGTCCTGGGTCGACTTTGATAACTTTTGTCGCGTCTCCTACCGCTTCAGGTACAATTTCGATTTCAGGAACCTCAATATCGGTTTTCGGCTTGCCGGGTACTAGGTTACCCTTTTTTCTTTCCCCGAAGGGGTGCCGCAGGCATACGCTTTTACCCTTTTTCTAAGTAGTATGGGTTCTTTACCGCGAAGCGGTCGATTTTG
>CAZFBU010000036.1:5986-30357 GCA_964517175.1 uncultured Saprospiraceae bacterium | reverse complement strand
TTTAGGCGGCTGGGGGAGGTGGAGTGTCCTCGTCCCTATCGGCGCCAGGATTTCTGTATTCAACAGGTGTATGAGTATTTAGCCCAGTTTGTCTGGCAGCGAAAGGTGCAGCCTGATGGTACTACCAAGCTTTTTGGCAAATCCTTGCCCGTGGGGTACAAATGGCGGGGTCAAAAAGTCGGTGTCATCTTCGATTTTGCTTTAAATACTTGGATTGTAGCCTTGTCCAAGGACGGAACTCAACTTAATATTTGCCATAATACCTGGATTACACAGCAAACCATTTTTCAAACTATCGGATTTTCAAAAAACTAATGGCGATATATTTGCCTAATTGCTTTATATCTTTACGTCGTACATCACGTGCTTTTGGCAGAGGATAGGAAGGTTGGAAAACAGGCAAAAATCCTCCTATTTTCCAATCCTCCCATGCTCCGCTTAAGCTTCCTTCGATGCTTCTGCTTCTTCGTTGGAAGGTTGCCCATTTTGATGAATTTCTTCCAGTCGCGTATCCGGGAAAGGGTTTGGCCCGATCAGGCGTTCGACATCAGATTTCAACAAAACTTCTTTTTCCAGCAGTGCCTGTGCTAAAATTTCCAATTCCTGGCGGCGTTCGGTGAGCAATCGCTGTGCCCGCTGATACTGGCTGTCCAGCAGTTTGCGCACTTCATCGTCAATCAGCGTCGCCGTATCATCCGAATATGGGCGCTGCATAAACTGATCCTGCGACATCCCGTAGAAAGATACCTGCCCCACTTTATCATTCATACCAAAAACGGTAATCATGCTATACGCCATTTTCGTCACCTGATCGAGGTCACTTTGTGCACCGGTAGAGATTTTATCAAAAATAATTTTTTCAGCCGCCCGACCGCCAAAGGTCATACACATACGGTCGAGCAACTGCTCGGTGCGTGTGATGTATTCTTCCTTCGGCAGATATTGTGCGTAGCCCAGCGTGCCCACGCCACGCGGCACGATCGTCACCTTTACCAGTGGCGACGCGTGCTCCAGGTACCATCCACACACAGCATGCCCGGCTTCGTGATAGGCGATGATCTCCTTTTCGCTCGGCGAAATGAGCTTGTTTTTCTTTTCCAGGCCACCAATCACGCGATCCAGTGCGTAGTTGAAATCATCCATATCAACCGCCTTCTTATTGCGGCGAGCGGCGATTAGCGCTGCTTCGTTACAGACGTTGGCAATATCCGCACCGGCAAAGCCCGGCGTCATTTCCGCCAGCACTTTAGGTGTTACATCGCTGGCCTTTTTGATATTTTTAAGATGCACACTAAAAATTGCTTCGCGCCCCTTCAAATCCGGGCGGTCAATGCCGATCTGGCGATCGAAGCGCCCCGGGCGCAGCAAAGCCGAATCCAGCACATCCGGGCGGTTGGTGGCTGCCATCAGGATAACACCCTTATCCGTGCTGAAACCATCCATTTCTACCAATAGTTGGTTCAGCGTGTTCTCGCGTTCGTCATTGCCACCTTGCATACTCGCTCGTCCTCTGGCGCGGCCGATGGCATCAATCTCGTCGATAAATACAATGCAGGGCGCTTTCTCCCGTGCCTGCTTGAACAAATCCCGCACGCGCGATGCCCCCACCCCGACGAACATTTCCACGAAATCCGAACCGGAAATAGAGAAAAAAGGCACGCCAGCCTCGCCCGCTACGGCTTTCGCCAAAAGGGTTTTACCGGTACCCGGAGGGCCTACCAGCAGTACGCCTTTCGGAATTTTACCACCGAGCGCCGTATATTTCTTCGGATTTTTTAGGAAATCGACAACTTCCATCACCTCTTCCTTCGCTTCATCCAATCCGGCAACATCCTGAAACGTCACATTCACTTTTGCATTCTGATCAAAAAGCGTGGCTTTCGATTTGCCGATATTGAAAATCTGAGCACCTGGCCCCCCGGCACCGCCGCCCACGCGCCGCATGATGAAGACCCAGATCAGGATAATCAGGGCGAAAGGTACAATCCAGCTGAGCAATTGCGGCAGCCAGTTGGCTTTGGTTTCATACACCGGATAAATCGGATTCTCGATGCCAGCTTCGGTTTGTATCTTTTCCAGAAAGCTGTTAAAGGAATCCACTGAACCAATCTCGCACCAGTAGTGATAGCGATCGCCACTCAGGTTGCTCTTGGAGGCATCACTGTAGTTCGATAACTTATCCTCTTTGATATAAATATGCGCCCGGGCTCTGTTGAGTACCACAATTCGCTCCACATCCTGCTGGGCAATCATATTTTCCAGCCGGTTCATCGTGATCTGCTCCGTGCTGGCATCACCCCAACTCCAGATGTTCAGAGCGATCAGCAGTAAAGCGATGATGCCGTAAATCCAGAATGTGTTGAATTTCGGACCACCGCCGGACTTGTTGTTGTCCTTGTTATTGTTATTATCCATCTAATTACACACTTTTACTAATTCACACAGATATACAAAGAATATTCTTTCCGATTAAGAACGCAACGGAACGCATTTCGTTGCAAACTCTCGACCAAATCAATAATAAATGCTACAAATTTTCGTATTCGGTAAAAATGGCGTCACTCCACAGGTCTTCCAGTTCATAAAAATCACGCGCCTCTTTATGGAAGATGTGCACCACGGTCGTGAAGTAATCCATACAAATCCACCGGGCGTTTTGTTGCCCCTCAACGTGCGAAGGGTGCAGGTTTCCCTCTTCCTTCAATCCGCGCTGGATCCGCTCGGATATTGCTCTTACCTGTGTGCTGGATTCGCCCTCACAGATAATGAAATAATCGGTCGGAGAATCATCCAGGTTGCGCAAGTCCAATTTTACAATATTTTTACCTTTGATGTCCTGAATACCATCTAAAATCAGGTCGTTGATTTCTTCTGCGGTGAGATACCGCGATTGAACATTGATTTGAGAATCCAAATACAGTTTTTTTTGTTTTGTCAATAATGTTGAAAAATCACACAAAGTTTACTAAAAATACTAATTAATTCCAATTTGACTATTAAAAACACACTTTTTGTCGGAAAGGTTTTCCTGGATTTCCCGGAACTGGACTCCACCAATTCCTATGCTACAGAACTCCTCAAAAAAAGTAAGCCAATAGAAGGAACCGTTATTTCGACCTTCCGGCAGACGTTGGGCAGAGGACAAATTGGCAGTAGCTGGGAAAGCGAACCGCACCAGAATATTTCGCTGAGCGTCATTCTGTATCCGACCTTTTTGCCCTTACGGGAACCGTTTGCGCTCAATTTGGCTGTTTCACTAGCCATTCGGGATTTCGTTGCAACGTACATTGAAAAGTCTGTTAAAGTTAAATGGCCCAACGATATTTATGTAGAAAACCGAAAAGTTGCCGGTATTCTGATCCAGAATACCATCGGGCAGGGCGCTATTCAATCCAGCGTGATCGGCATGGGTATCAATGTCCATCAAACTCGTTTTTCCGCCGCCGCGCCCAATGCCACCTCTTTTGCACTGGAAACGGGAAAATCCTTTGATTTGTACCATCTGATTGAAGACCTCTGCCGCCCATTAGAACAACGTTATCTGAAGCTAAAAAATTCCCCGGGGCATCAATCACTGCAGGAAGAATACCGGCAACAGCTTTACCGCTTCGACGAGCCGAGCCGCTTTCGCCGTGCCGACGGCAGCACTTTCTCGGGAAAAATTGTCGATATTGCGCCTTCCGGCAAGCTCATCATCACCAACGAACATGGCCGCGAGGAGTTTGCCGTCAAAGAAATCAGCTTTGCCTGACAACCTTAGTTTGACTACACTTCACCTCTTTCGCAACACCAGCGCCATAATTCTTGGCACAGCAAACCGATCATCATCATCGAAGAACTCCTGTAAATTGACAAGCTCGAAGCCGTGTGTCAAAGTGGATTGCGTGAAATCGGAAACGTGATGCTTGAAACAGGAAACGTGATGCGTGCCATCTGCCGTGTCGAAGCGGGCTTTGGAGCCCTGGTATTGCTTGAACGGATGCAACTCGCCTATATACACGTAGCCGCCCGGCACGAGTACGCGGGCAGTTTCTTCGAAAATGGGCGTCAGGTCTTCGATGTGCTCCAGCACCAGGCTAAAGGTGACGAGATCGTAGATTCGATCCGCGAAGTGCCAGTTTTCCAGAATGTCGGCTTGCCGGAAGTGGACGTGCCCGGCGGTGATCTTGGCGCACGCTTGTGCGAGCATCTTTTCGGACAAATCAACGGCGGTGATGTGCGTCGCTTTAGTGAGCAACCACGCCGTATTTTTGCCGGTGCCACAGCCTATTTCCAGGCAGTTGCCGACAGAAATGTCATTCAGCATGCTTCGTAGAGCAAGGGCTTCCAGGTCGCGGGTCTTGTTGGCGTTGGTGTCGTACTGCTCAGACCAGGCATCGTAGGCTTGTTTTACATTCATGGCGTTCGGGTGTTTTTTTGCTTCATTCTCATATACATATGACACGAAAAACGGTTCCCGAAGTGCTACAAATATACTTGAGGTGAATTTAAAACGGTTGTTCAAATTCAGTCAGAAAATTTGAGTGTTAATTTTTCACGGAAAAAACTGTTAAAACCATCCATCATCTAATAATTTATGCTTAACGGCACCAATACCAATGCCAAAGATAATTCTTAAGCGAGAATCGCTGTTCTTTCCTAACCAATACAGTAACAATCTTTTGACCCGAGTTGACTCCGGATTATGAGCCAATGCAAGCTTTGACTATAAAGTATAAGACAAAGGTGGTCTGGCTAACTGAATTTGTCAGACCACCTATAATTTTTTCAAGCCCCTTCATAAGAAATCCGGTAGATCACATCGGCATAATCATCCGAAACGAGCATGGAGCCATCGGGCAGGAACTCCAGATCAACCGGTCTGCCCCAGACGTCGTCTTTATCTTCTTCCAGCCAGCCTTCCGCGAATGGCTCGTAGCTGGTGGCATTGTGGTTTTCATCCAGCGTCACCATCATCACGCGGTAGCCGATCTTGGTACTGCGGTTCCAGGAGCCATGCTCCGCGAAGAGGATTTGATTTTTGTATTTCGCCGGAAACTGATTGGTGGTCACAAATTCGATGCCCAGCGGTGCAGTGTGCGGTCCGAGCTTTTGTGCGGGTGGCGTAAATTCCGAACAGTCGCGCTTGCCGCCAAATTCGGGATCTGGCAAATCGCCCTGATGGCAATAAGGATAGCCAAAGTGCATACCGTCGCGCGGCGCGTGATTCAGCTCGCAGGCAGGTTTGTCATCGCCCAGCCAGTCGCGGCCATTATCTGTGAACCAAAGGTCTTTGGTTTCCGGATGCCAGGTAAAGCCCACCGTATTGCGGATGCCGTGCTGCACGATTTCCATGCCGGTGCCATCGGGATTAAGGCGCGTGATGGACGCGTAAATCTCTTCCGGTTCGCAAATATTGCAAGGTGCGCCAACCGGCACGTACAATTTTCCATCCGGACCAAAATCGATAAATTTCCAACCATGATGCGTGTCGGTAGGGTATTGGTCATACACAACGAGGGGTTCTTTCGGTTCATCCAGATTCGCTTCGATATTCTCGAATTTCAGAATGCGGTTGACTTCTGCCACGTACAAATCGCCATCGCGGAAAGCCACGCCGTTTGGCATTTTCAGCTTGGAGGCAATTACATATTTTTTATCAATGACAAAGTCGCCGTCGGTATCCTGAAGGGCATACACATTACCTTTGTCACGCGTACCCACGAAAAGCGTGCCATTGGGCGAGAGCGCCATAGAACGCGCATTGGTAACATCGCTGGCGTAAACTTCAATTTTGAAGCCTTCCGGCAGTTTGATTTTGTCCAGCGGCAGGCTGGTCGGCGTTTTGCCGGAAATTCTCACCGGCGGCGGATTGACCTTCCCGCAACGGATGGAAAGTATAAAAGACAGAACGAGTGTAAGAATGAGTGGTAGTTTCATGTGGTGTGTTTTATTTGTAAAAATAACAAAAGCCTGATTTCGATGTTCAAAATAGCAAATCGAAGCAATTTATCGCGCATATTTTTCCAAATCAGGAAAAGCACGCACAAACTGCCCCGCATCCTTGCGCTCCACGCGCCGTCCCCGCACATACGCGGCAACGAAGGCGCTGGGCACATGGGCTCTGGCTTGTGTCTGCAATTTCAAAGCTTCCGCATACGTGCTGACTGCCCCCACCGTGTAGCGATAGTACGCAAAATCCAGCGTTTTTTCCACCATCGGATGATCGAAGCGGCTCAGCAGACTGCTGCTGTAGTCACTGGTCTTGGAAGAAGCGATCTGGACTTTATAGACCAAATCCTGCTGCAGCGTCGCATCGTAAATTGCCGTATTTCCTTTGGAAACAAAATCCTGCCCGGCGTTCACATCAAAAACCATCGCAAAATTTTCACCACCATTTCGACTTTCGCTAACAGCGCCGCGCATGAAAATAGCATCCGCCGCGACACCCCGCTGCCGCAGGTAAGCCGCTGCCCGTTCCGCTGCCCGAATGGCTTGCGACATTTGGACAGCGCCAGTTTCCAGCGCAAAGGCAGTGATGACCAGACTGCGGCTGCGGTCGGCAAGTAACTTCCGGCTGATGGCATCCAGTATTTTTGCGTTGCGGGCGTTATCAACTTCTGCGGCTGCGCCGAATACGAGCAAATTCTCCGTTGCGGAGGCAGCCGTCGTTGTTTCGCTTCGCGGTGGCTCTTCCAACAGATCATTATCCAGCGATGGCTGCGTTCTCGGTGGTACAGGCTTTGGCGGAGGATCGGCTATGATTGGTTGCGACTCATAAGCGACCATCGGAGTTGGCGGCTCCATTTCTTCGCGATAATTATTGAAATAGGCGATGTACAAATCGCGTTGCCCGAGTCCGTCCTTGCGCGCCGAAGAAAAAAATCCGGTGAAGCCGTCTTCAGCGATTCTGAAGTAGGCATCATCGGCAGCAGAATTGATCGGCAAGCCCAGGTTTTGCGGCTCCGTCCAGCGATTTAGGTCGGCGATGTAAACCGATTTGAAAACATCCAGTCCGCCAATACTGCGCTCGGCATAATTCGAGCTAAAATAAAGCGTTTGTCCGTCGCGTGCGAGGAAGGGCGTGGTCTCGTCGTAGGGCGTATTAATGTCCGCCCCCAGGTTTTGGGGAGCGCTCCAGCGGCCATTTTTATAGGAAGTTTTATACAAATCCAGTCCGCCAAATCCGCCCGGGCGGCGGCTGGCAAAGAGAATCAGGGTATCGTTGTACAAAAACAGGCAGCAGTCACCAGACTGGGCGTCAACCGGCGAAATGAACGGATCGGAACTCAGCAGGCGCTCTTCGCGTCGCCGAAAGGTATCCACCATGATTTCACCGCGATCCATGTTCAGTCCTTTGAAATAGATCAACGCCTGCCCGTCTTTGCTGAAGTCGAGTAGCTGCTCGTGGCGCGGGCTGTTGAGTTGGTAAGGCATCGGCTGCACGTTGCCCCAGGCGCCACCGACGATTGAACTGACGTACATGTCGTAAAAATACTGCCCCGTGCGCTCGTCGGGCACACCCTGGCGGTTGCGCTTGCCGCCCATGCTGCCCGGCCGCGCCGATGAGAAATACAGGCGGTCACTGTAGGTCGGACTGAGTACGGGCGCGAATTCGTCGGAAGCGGTATTGACCTGTTTGCCAAGATTTTCAACGATCGCTTCGCCCGTTTTGAACTGATACTGCTGACCATTGGCGCAGCGACGTACCATACTCACAATCATGCTGCGGTTGGGGTTGTTGGCGGGGGTATTTTTGAGGTAAATTTTATAATTTTTTCCTGCTTCCAGGAATCGATGCTGTGCGTGTAAAATTCTGCCGAGATAAAACCAGCATTCGGGATACGGTTCTTTTTCCTGTTCGATCTGGGCACGCAACATGTGGGCTGCTTCATCCAGATTGTTCAAATGATAATGACAAAGGGCGATGAGAAATTTGCCTTCCGGGTCGTTGCGCACCAGGCTGCGTGAGCCTTGCAGGGTGGACAGCGCATCCTCATAGCGATTGTAGGCAAAAAATTTCTTCGCTCGTTGCTTGAGCACCGCATCGCTTTGGCTATGGCCAAATGCACCCAGACACAACAGCAGCAGCACAAGTAGATGGTGTTTCATATTCCTGGCGTGTTGAAAATTGCAAGATGACAGTAAAACGTTGCAAATTAGTGACTTATTACAAAAAGAAGTGCCACATCGGTTACAATGCGGCACTTCTGGTACGAAAATTTATAAAAATCTTCCGTGATTACAGTTTTGTATTTGGGTCGAATGCTTCCAGGTAATCGCCCACTTTGCGCAGGAACGAGCCCCCCAAAGCGCCATCCACCACGCGGTGATCGTACGACAGCGACAGGTACATCATGTGGCGCACCGCGATCAGATCGCCATATTCGGTTTCCACCACTGCCGGTTTCTTGCGAATCGCACCGGTAGCCATGATCGCCACCTGCGGTTGATTGATGACCGGCGTGCCCATCACATTGCCGAAAGTGCCGACATTGGTAATGGTAAAAGTGCCGTCCTGAACTTCATCGGGCTTGAGTTTGTTTTCGCGCGCGCGACCAGCCAAGTCGTTTACTTTTTTGGTCAAACCGATCAGATTCAGATGATCCGCATTTTTGATGACCGGCACAATCAAATTGCCGGAAGGCAACGCTGCGGCCATGCCAATGTTGATGTCTTTTTTGCGAATGAGTTTGGTGCCATCCACCGAGATGTTGACCATTGGGTAATCGTTGATTGCCTTCACAATCGCCTCGATGAAAATCGGCGTATAAGTGATTTTTTCGCCATATTTTTGCTGGAAAGATTTCTTGATTCCTTCGCGCCATTGTACCATGTTGGTCACATCCACTTCCACGAAAGAAGTCACGTGCGGCGAAGTTTGCTTCGACCTCACCATGTGATCGGCAATGAGGCGGCGCATGCGGTCCATCTCAATGATCTCAACGTTGTCGCCATAGCTGACGGCAGAGGCTGTCTGCGGCTGGGGTGTCGGTTGCGGCTGCGCTTGTGGTTTGGGCGTAGGTGGTTGCTGTTGTGGTGCGGCTTCGCGGTTTTCGACATAAGCCAGGATGTCTTTTTTCGTTATCCGTCCGTGCATGCCAGAGCCTTCAATCTGTTCCAGTTCCTGCGCGCTGATGTTTTCTTCTTTGGCGATATTGCGCACAAGCGGCGAATAGAAACGGTCGCCGGAGCCGGATTTGGGAATGTCACCTACATCTGCCGTGGCCAGCGCGGGTTCTTCTCTTTTCGGAGCAGTTGGTTGGGAAGATTTGCCGTTGTCCGCGTGTCCGTTGGAGGCAGTGGCGGGCTCGGAGCCTGGCGAAGCATTTGGGGCTGGCTCTTCTCCTTCGGTAGCAATAATGGCGATGACTTTGCCCACCTCCACCGTTTCGTCTTCCTTGAAATGAACTTCCTTGATGGTGCCGGCTACCGGAGAAGGCACCTCGGAGTCCACTTTATCCGTTGCAATTTCGAGGATGGTTTCATCCTCCTCCACCTGATCGCCCACGTTTTTCACCCATTTGAGAATCGTGGCTTCCATGATACTTTCGCCCATTTTGGGCATCACCAGTTCGACGAGCGCCATAGTTCGATTTAAGTTTTATTGAATTCGGTTATTACTTGGTTTACAAAATTAAAGTACAAAGATAACGGTTTTTTTGGGCTGATACAAACAAATATTTTGCAACAAAGTGATTCAGTAACAATCAAATAATAACATCTGGCTTTGTAGCTGCCCTTTTAAAGGCATTCTTCGTTAAAAAGCCTCGACTTAGCGCTGCTATGCCTACGTTTTTTGCCTCAACTGCCCTTAAAATCCCTAGCTCCAAATCGAAGACTTATTATTTGCTCGTTACTAATTTTCCAAATACTTGTCAACTTTTAAACCACGACTTTAGCATAATGTTCTAAGACGAATTGTCGCAGTAAATCCAGCGCCACAATGGCAGTATAATGAATATTTTTCCGACGATCCTTGCCGGCAATGATTTTTTTGGTCACAATCTTATCCTTATTCCCCACTGCGATCCATACCAGCCCCACCGGCTTTTCCGGCGTGCCGCCGCCCGGTCCGGCAATGCCCGATGCAGCAATGGCAATATCGACGCCCAGCAATGGCAGCGCGCCCTGCGCCATCTCGATGACGGTGTGCTCACTCACGGCGCCGTACTGTTCCAGGGTTTCAGTTTTAACGCCTAACAATTTCATTTTCAGTTCATTGGTGTACGTCACGGCGCTGCCCAGGAAATAATCAGAAGACCCCGGAATGCTTGTGATGCGGTGTGCGATGTAGCCGCCGGTGCAGCTTTCGGCAGTGCCCAGGGTCAGCCCCTGCTCGCGCAGCATACGCCCGATGACCTCTTCCAGTTCTTCTTTTTCGTGCCCGAAGATGATCTCCGGGATGAGTGCTTCCAGTTCTTCGACTTTTTGGTCGAGCAATTGCTGCAGAGAGGTTTCATCGTCACCCGTTCCGGTGAGGCGCAAGCGCACCTGCCCGAGGTTTGGCAGATATGCGAGTTTTATATTTGCCGGAAGGCTATCCTCAAAACGCTCAATGCGGGCCGCGATTTCGGATTCGCCGGTACCCACCGTCAAAATCGTGCGATGCGCAATGGCTTTGCCTTTGAATCTTTGCTTCAATCGGGGTATCACCTCGTGATCCATGAGGTACTCCATCTCATAAGGAATGCCCGGCATGGACACGATGACCTTGCCTTCGTGCTCGTACCAGGTGCCGGGAGCGGTGCCCATTTTGTTGGGTAAAATCGTAGCATTCACGGGCAGGTAGCATTGTTGGCGGTGCGATTCGCGCACGGTGATACCGCGTTTTTCAAATGCCCGCACAATGCGGTCGTAGGTAGGCTCGTGAAATACGACTTCTACGCCAAAAAAACCGGCAATGGCTTCGATGGTTTTGTCATCTTTGGTAGGGCCAAGTCCGCCGGTCATCAGCACGACATCGGCAGCAGCCAAGCCTTCACGGATGCCATCCTGAATTTCAGACAATTCATCGCCAACGGAAGCTTTTTTGACGACGGTAGCGCCAACCAGATTTAATTGCTGCGCCATCCAGGCAGAATTAGTGTCCACAATCTGACCGATCAGAATTTCGTCGCCAACGGTGAGCAGGTATGCTTTCATGTTGTTTCTAGTTGCTTGTTAGTGGTTACTGGTTTTCGGGAATAATTAACAAATGTTTAGTTTCAACTCAAACCTCGGAGGGTATCCTAAGGTTGACTTTACTGCTTTTTTTTTGCTGTGCTCGCCGTGCTCTGGGTTGCAGGGTTATCGAGCAGCCAATTGCAACCTATTAGCGGGTAAGCTTAGGATGAGAAGAAATCCTGGCCATTAGTATCTTGGAGTATCTCACCCCTCTAAAGATGCTAACATTACCACTATGATTTCAACGCACAATATAGGATTTTTCTACCGCATTCCGTAAGGACGTATGGTCAAAAGCCCTGGTGTTTGGCTTTGACGATACGATCGAACGGCGCTGGGACACCCAGATCAGCAAACGGGGTATCTACCGTGACCTCGTGCGCTCCCCGACAAGCCATTTTCAACTCCATGTCGGAAGTTATTCCCCAAAAATTCGCCACTTTTGGTTCTTGCTTACGCAAGCCGTGGCTTGACGCCCCGAAAAGCAGTAAAGTCAAACTTACTTATTTCAACTGCTTCATAATCTCAGCGATGGCGCGATTAAGCTGTGGGTCGTTGTCTTCGAGTCGATCTTTGAAGGTATTTTTTACATAAATATCCGGCTTGACGCCCTCACGTTCGAGGTTTTTACCATCCAACGTATAGCAACCCCAGGAAGGCAGGCGATAGAACGAACCATCCACCAAGCCCTTGCCGGAAGTAAAAATGATCCAGCGGTAGGTCTCCGTGCCGATCACCGTGCCCAGCTTTAAAGCCTTGAATCCTGCCGTTGTCATCTCCGCATCGCTGAGCGATTGTTCATTGATGAGCAATACGATCGGCTTGGCGGCGGGGGTGAAATTTGGCTGCGAAGTGAATGCACCTTCGCGGTATTTCCATTGCAAATAGGGACGCTGACTCAAAAATTGCAGCACATTGTCGTGCACATTGCCGCCGGTATTGTACCGCAAATCCAGGATCAATGCATCCCGGTGGTAAGCTTCGGAGTTCATTTCTACGAGAAAATCATTCAATTCGCCCTGCCCCATGTTGCGCATTTGCACATAAGCGATACGCTTATTGCTTTGCTCATCGACGCGGCGCTGGTTACGATCAGTCCATTCTTCGTATAACAGAGAGCCGAGCGAACCACTGCTCTGTGGATGTACCCAAACGTTGTGCATGGCGTCGCTCCGCTGGAACGTCAGTTGCAATTCCTCATCGAGCGAAGGCTGCGTGAAATAAGCGTTGCGATTCATCGCCGGATCAATCGCCTGACCGTTGACTTTGACGAGCACGTCACCTGGACAGATGTCTTTGTCTTTTTTGTCGGCGGCACTGTTTTTTACGACGTACTTCACCGTGTAGGGATTGGCATCTTCAAACATGATCCCCGTTTCCATCGTCCGGGTGTCGTAGAAAATTTCCTCCTCGTCGCCCGAAGAGCGGAAGCCAAAATGAGAAGTATTGAGCTCGCCCAACATGTCGTTGATCAAAGCCCGCAGATTTTCCCGCGAATCCAGGTGCCGCAGGAATGCTGCGTATTTCGCTTTCATGCCTTGCCAGTCGGTACCGTGGAAAGTTTCATTGTAAAAATTCTCTTCCAGATTTGCCCAGGTTTCGTAAAACATCTGGTAGAATTCATCCGCCAGTTTTTTGCGGAATTTGAAGTCGATGTCAATTTTTTCGACCTTTTTACTGTCGAGATTGATGGTGTGAATGTTGCCGCCGATCAGTCCGTAGTGCTTGCCTTTGGTTTCGACGATATTCACCGAACCGGAGCGTGCCCCTTCGATCTTTTCCGTTTTCGGATCTTCGAAAGGCTCGTACGTCACTTTCCACCAGTTGGCGCGACCTTCATCGTGATTGGAAGAAATAACAATGGTCAGTTTGTCGTCTTTTTGAGTCAGATAAAAATCGAATTGCGTGCCGAAGCTCGGTCCTATCTGCTCGATGCGTTCCATTAAACCTTCGACTACAATTTCATTTGGCGTCAGAATAGAATCGGCTTTTTCTTCTTTTTTCTTCAATGAATCTGCCACGAATAATTCATCGTAGCGCTCACTTTTGTAAGGCTCGTCCACCTTTTCCAGCGGAATGCGGTACAAGTGCGCATCGCTCAAACCGTAAGGATAGCCAGGCGTAAAGCGATTGGAAATGAAGTAGATCCACTTTCCATCGGGCGACCAGCGCGGGCGCGTTTCGGTGATGCCGGTTTGCGTGAGGTTGGTCGTGCTGCCGTTGGCGAGGTGATGCACGATGATATCCTGCTCAAAATTTCGGCGCACGGTAAAAATGACGTATTCGCCGTCAGGGGAGAAGCCCGGTTCCGGATTCTGGAAGCCCCAGATTTCATCTTTGACCAGTAGCCTGGTTTCAAAATTTTCCAGATCGATCAGGCGCACCTCGTCGCGTCCGCTGATGTACACGCCCTTACTGCGGTCATGATTTAGCACGAGGTCACGGTCGTTTTTATTCACCCGGGTCAGTTGCTTTTCCGAAGCAGAACCGTCCGCGCCAATGCTAAACCAATTGGTGTAGCCATCGGCGTTGGTCATGCTGTAAATCAGGGTCTTATTATCTTTCAGCCATTTTACCTCCAGCACGCGACCGCGCTCATCGGTGGGTAGCATGCGCACAAATTTGCCCTTTGCATCCGAAGCAAAAAGCCGCCCCCGAGAGACAAAAGCCGTTTTTTCGCCATCAGAAGCGACGTCGAAGCTGGAAATGTTGCCTTTTACATTGAAATCCTGCGCTTTATCCAACGTGAGGTTGTCAAAAATCTGCACCTTGAGCTGGCTGCTTTTGCCCGATTTCACATCGAAAATCCAGAGCTGGTAATCCTTTTCGAAAACAACCTTCGCACCGTTCGCGCTGATCTTTGGTGTCTTGATCGACGTGTCGAATTTGGTCAACTGCCTTTTATTATTGCCTTGCAATTGGTACAAATTGTACTCGCCGTTTGCCTCATCCGAAACGAAAAATACGTTGCCCTGGCGATCAATCGTATACCAGAAATCTTTTCCTTCCCAATCGGTATATACCTTGAGTGCTTTCGTCTTGGGATTGTAAGATTGCACATCCGGATTGTACGCGCCCTTGTAGCGTTTGCGATTGGCAAAATTGTCGCTCTCCCAGGTTTCGTTGAAGAAAATTTCGCCCGTTTTCGGATGTTCGATGACGGTGTGTACCGTGTTGAAATAGTTGCCAAATAAGCGTTCCGGCGTGCCACCACTGCGGGAAATTTTATACCCTGAAGAGCGGTTGTAGCGGTTGGAAGAAAAATAAATATGCCCTGAATCCCACGACCAACTGTCGACGCGGTCGTAACCTTCATGGAACGTTAGCTGCCTGATCTTGCCGCCGCCGACCGGCATGACGTACACGTCTTCGCTGCCAAACTGCGTGCCGGTGAAAGCAATCCACTTGCCATCCGGGGAAACGCTGGCGTGAGTTTCTTTGCCATCCATTGCGGTCAGACGGGTCGCTGCGCCACCATTGGCATTTGCCTGCCAGAGGTCGCCTTCATAACTAAAAATAACCGTTTGTGCATCCGGCGTCAGCGTTGGGAAAGAGGTGAAATAAGCTTCCGTTGACTGCGCAAATGCGAAATTCGCCAGTGCCAGTAAAAACAGCATCAGCATCGGTTTGCGTGATTTCATATTATCAATGGATTTTAGATGTTTACGAAAATTGCAATTTAGTAAACACATTCATAATGGAGCGATTTTTTTGGAGGGATTCACCTGATGACGCCGCAGTCACCACGTGAATCCGCACTTACATCTTCGAGCGCGCGATGTGCAGGATTTCCCGTTCGAGTTCATCTGCTCGTTTGGCTAAAGCCTCCCCTCGATCGAGTTTTTCTTTTGCGTAGTTCTTATCTTCGAGATCGACCACGTTGGTTTGTACATTGAGCAGCGCCCCGTGCACCGCAGCCCTCGCACAAAGGGCACCCACGCCCGCATCCGAAGCAGAATTGGGATTGCCTTCCTGTGCCATGATTTTCGCCAATTCAAAAGATTCAAACGCCAACTCCAACGTCCGAAAAGGAACCTCGATAGCGTATTTTGTTGCCTCCTGAATGGCTTGTTTGCGCGCTGCTTTTTCCTCGTCGGTACCTTTGGGCAGGCGATAGGCGGTGAGAATGGCGTTGAACGCCTTGGTGTCTTCATCCACCAGTTGGAGCAGTTCATTCTTGATACGTTGCCCTTTTTCCGCCCAGTCGGAAAAAAATTCCCAACGTTCGTTCCAGCCGCGTTTGTGGGAAGAGAGATTGGCGACCATCGTACCCAGAGAAGCGCCCAATGCGCCAACGTAAGCCGCCGTGGAGCCGCCGCCCGGCGCTACGCTCTCGGAAGCGGTTTTATTGGAAAAACCTTTCAAGGTAGCATGAATGAGCGGGGTGTCGCTCGGGTCGCGCATTTTGTATTCGATGATTTTCTTATCGGGATTGAAAGGTGTGAGTTCGTCCAATCCCATAGATTTTACGGCGATCTTAATCAGTTCTTCTTCCGATACACCAACCGAACGTTGCTGCTGTCGCAGGTAGTATTTTCCGGCATCAAGCATAGCTTGCAAAGGAATAAGCCCGACGAGTTCCGAACCAGTCACCCGCAAGCCACGTTGCGTCGCGCGCTCACGACAAGCCTCAAACGCTTCGTGAATGGACGTGATGCTGATGTTGGTGAGGTTCATCGAAATCTGAGCGATGCCGTACTCCTCAATATACCAGCCGATGCCTTTCACTGCCCGCAATTTGCCGGGAATGCGTTCCGGATTGCCATTCGCATCCCGCACGATCTCACCGGTGATGGGGTTGCCTTTGCGCTTCACGCGCCCCTGCTCGCGTACGTCGAACGCCACGCTATTCGCACGCCGAACGGAAGTTGTATTTAAATTCACATTGTAAGCGATCAGGAAATCGCGCGCGCCGATGGCGGTAGCGCCGGCTTTGGCGTTGAACGTTGTAGGACCGTAGTCTGGTCGCCATTCGGGCTTTTTGAGCTTATCCGGCAGCCCTTCGTATTCGCCGGAGCGGACGGTTGCGAGATTGCGGCGTTTGGGTTCAGTAGCCGTTTTTTCGTAGAGGTAAACCGGGATTTGTAATTCCTCGCCCACGCGCCTGGCGAGCTGGTGCGCCCACTTCGCCGTTTCTTCCATCGAAATGCCGGAAATGGGAATCAGCGGACACACATCGGTCGCACCCATGCGCGGATGCTCGCCTTTGTGCTGGCGCATATCGATCAATTTGGCGGCTTTTTGAATGGCTAAAAATGCAGCTTCTACGACTGCCTCCGGCGCACCCACGAAGGTGACAACCGTGCGATTGGTTGCTTTACCGGGATCAACATCCAGCAGCTGAGCACCCTCGACGGACGCAATGGCGTCGGTGATTTGTTTGATGATGGTCATATCGCGCCCCTCGCTGAAATTGGGCACGCATTCGATCAGTGGTTGGTTGTGCATTGGTTAAGGTTTGGGGCAAAAATAAGCAAGTCCAGCAGGAAAGCCTAAGTTCCGAAGGCTTGATTCGATGGAGACTAAAAGATGGCCTGTAATTCTTCTTTTACCGCCCGGATGATGAAGTAGGGCAGTGTGTTGTGTGTGAGGTGGATTTGGCGAATTCGAGATTTTTGATTTCTGTGAATGGGATATTCCCCGCGCCGCTGTCGTTCAATTTATAGCTGATCGCTGTGTCGGTTATTTTTACATAATATTTACCTGTTTTAAAAAACCTGCCACTTCCAAGCGCATAGAGCATCAGTCCATTGAACAAATTTATTCAACATTAGAGGTAAACTTAATAAATACCCGAGCCACTGAAAAGCAACTCCGTAATGGCGGTATCTTTGTACTTCGTGCCGGGGTACACCTCCATGATCTCGAAGCGCAGTGTCAGTAGTCCCTTTGGTGGCAGCGGAATTTTGGGTATGCTGATGGTCTGGAATTCAAAAGCGTCCAACAATTCCAGAATACCGAACGGCTCGCCATTTACATACATTTTGAATTTTTTCACGCGACTATTAGACTCCCAGAGGCGCTTGCTTTTTTTGTAACCATTTGCAATATAAATATCATAAATTGCATAGTTATGATCTCCACCAATGTAAGTCATTTTTCCGGTGTCAAACTCATATTCCAGATATGCGCCAATGCCATGACCCGAATCGCCCTCTACCCAGGCGGTCACGATGTTGAAATCATGTGCGTTTTGCGCACCGTAGGTAATCTCTTTATTCGGCTTCAAAAAGGAAGAGGTATTAAATTTGGTGACGTGCACACCGCCATCGTACCAGCTATCGCCGGGGAAAACATCGGTAGGCGTGCCGTCGTCTTGAAACTCAAAGTAATTTTCATCCTTGTCGGCTTTGGCTTTGAAAATTGGAAGAGATTCAATCTGTGCCTGCAGCATTACACTCAGCAAACAGACAGAAATCTTGGCGAGAAATATTGCTTTCATCGGATAATACTTTTATACAAAATTAAAATCATTTTATGTAATTTCAAAGTTTTTCAGTTTCTAAACTTTCAGAAAAAAATGAAAAACATTTGCGGATTTAAAAAACCTGCCTTTTGTTATCTTTGTTATTCAAACGTAAATAACAGTCAAAAGAAATCGCGAGACAAAAGTCTGGCTTCTCAAAATCTAATACAATGAACATCGACGACTTGCTGCAGCGGGCGCTGAATCTGGAATTTTTAAGTGCGGAAGAGGGCGTTTTTTTATTTGAAAATGCGACGACGGCGGAGCTGATGTACGTTGGAAACAAACTGCGCCAGCACCATGTGCCAAATCACGTAGTGACCTGGATCATCGATCGCAATTCGAATACGACGAATGTCTGCATCGCCAATTGCAAATTTTGCAACTTTTACCGTCGCCCAGGGCATGAGGAATCCTATATTACCTCCATTGACGAGTACAAGCAAAAGATTGACGAACTGTTTGAGTACGGTGGCGACCAGTTGCTGCTGCAGGGTGGACATCATCCGGATTTGGGCTTGAGCTTTTACGTCGATCTGTTCCGGCAACTTAAGGGATTGTACCCCGACCTGAAGCTACACGCGCTCGGTCCGCCTGAGATCGCGCACATCACGAAGCTCGAAAAATCCACACACTACGACGTGCTGAAAGCGCTGAAAGAAGCGGGACTGGATTCACTGCCGGGCGCTGGTGCAGAAATTCTGAGTGATCGTGTTCGACGCCTCATTTCCAAGGGCAAATGCGGCGGACAGGAATGGCTCGACGTGATGCGAGCGGCGCATCAGTTGCATCTGACCACTTCGGCGACAATGATGTTCGGACACATCGAAACCAACCTGGAACGCATGCAGCACTACGTTGATTTGCGGCAGGTGCAATCGGAAAAACCGGTGGATGCAAAGGGTTTTCTAGCCTTCATACCTTGGCCATTCATGGATGAAGATACCATTCTGAAAAAGATCAAACGCGCCAGAAATACGGTGACCGGCGATGAATATGTACGCATGATCGCCTTAAGCCGCATTATGCTGCCGAATGTGACCAACATTCAGGCTTCGTGGCTGACGGTGGGCAAGCAGGTTGCGCAGATGTGCCTGCACGCGGGCGCAAATGATTTCGGAAGCATTATGATCGAGGAAAATGTCGTTTCGGCGGCGGGTGCCAATTTCCGCTTTACAGCCGATGGCATTCAAAAAGCAATCGTGGAAGCGGGCTTCGAGCCGAGATTGCGAACGCAGCAGTACGAATATCGAGAATTGCCAGCCAATATTCGCCAGCAGGAACTTGACCGTGCAACAATGGTGGTGGATTGAGTTAGGGGTTCGAGTGCTCAAAAGTTTGAGTATTCAAAGGTTTCGACAAACAAGTTTTACTATCTTTGAACCATTGAACGTTGAACCTTGAACAATTAAAATGCTTTACGAACAAATACAGGAAGCGGTTCGCTTCATCCGAATGAGAACAGATTTTCAGCCGGAATACGGTATCATTCTGGGCACTGGCTTGGGAGCCCTAGCCGATGATATTGAAAAAGTGGCAGAAATTTCCTATTCCGCCATTCCCCATTTTCCGGTTTCGACGGTGCAAAGCCACAAGGGGCAACTGATCTTCGGGTATCTGGCGGGCAAGCCGGTTGTGGCAATGGCAGGGCGTTTTCATTACTACGAAGGCTATTCGATGCAGCAGGTCACGTTCCCTGTAAGGGTGCTGAAATTCCTGGGCATCAGGCATCTTTTTATTTCCAATGCTGCCGGAGGCACGAGTCCGCATTTCATGCCGGGCGATATCGTTTTTGTGCGGGATCATATCAATTTGCACGCCGAAAATCCATTGCGCGGCGAAAACGACGAACGCCTCGGTCCGCGCTTTCCGGATATGCTCAAAACGTACGACAGGGCGATGAATGCCAAAGCGCTGGAAATTGCGCAGGCAAATGGTATTCGAGCGCACGAGGGTGTGTATGTTGGTCTGCAGGGACCAAACCTGGAAACGCCGGCGGAGTATCAATTTGTGCATCGCATCGGCGGCGATCTGGTGGGCATGAGCACCATACCGGAGGTGCTGGTGGCGCGACACAGTGATCTGCCGGTTTTTGTATTGTCTGTAGTAACGAACAAATGCATTCCGCTGGAAGAACTAACCGAGACAACGGTGGAAGAAGTTATTGCCGTCGCACAGGCTGCAGAGCCAAAAATGACACGGATTGTCAAAGAGTTGATTAAGAGCTTTCTGTAAAGAAAAGTGCCACCAATTTCTCACTTGAAAATTTTATTCCGGTTACCTGTCCAAGTTCCCCAAAATCTGATAAAGTTTACGTCAAAGGATTGACTTGCGTATATTTTTCCCTATATCGGATCGTTTAAAGTTACCCTCTTTTTGCCATACATCCAACGGCTGTAAGAATTTCGAGCGCCTGCGGAGTATCCGTGCCACCTCAATTTGCAGTGTAATAATCATACACCAGTCGCGATACATTCGCCATGATCTCCGTCGCTAGTTCGTCGGATTCCCAGCCTTTGGAGAGCAGCACCAGCACGTACCTGCGACCGTCGGGCAGCAGGACCAAACCAGAATCGTGCCGCACGCTGGTGATCCAGCCGGTTTTGTGCGCCACCTGCACACCTTCAGGTAGTTGTGCTGGAATGACTTCATTAAATTTTTGATTCAGCAGAATATCGAGCATCTGGTTGCATGCTTCCGGGCCGACCAATTCGCCTTTACCCAATGCCTCGAAAAGCAACATCAGATCGTAAGCGGTGGTCGTATTATTCAAGCCTTGTTGATATGCTTTCGAGTCTTCTACGCCGCGCCGCACCTGCATGTCCATCGCGCCCAGCTCGCGCATGGTTTGGGTCACTTTTCTGGCATCCACCAGGTCGATGACGATGTTTGTCGCCAGATTGCTACTCCGGATAATCATATCGTAACACAAGTCGTAAATGCGGACCGGCTGTCCCGTTTTGGTGTACAATTCCAATTCGGAATCATCTTCCTCGCTCAGGCTATACACGCTACTATCGGCAATGCTGTAAAACTCGTTTTTCACGATCAGCGAATCGGTCAGGTTGAATTTTCCCTGCGCCGCTTGTTTGTAAACTTCGACTAAAACGGGTGTTTTCATGGTGCTTGCCGCGTGAAATTCTTCTTTGGCATTCAGGAGCAAGGTTCGGGAAGTATCCGCCAGGTCGCTAAAAGCAACGGCGAAGGTGCCCGGCGAACGCTCGAATTCTGTTCTAATGCTTACTTCCAATTGCTCAAGCGACGTTAGCTGTTGACAGCTACTCATTGCGATAAGCATTGCCAAAAAAAAGACAGGAACGTATCTCATGGTTTTGTACAAGTTTATCGTCGGAAAATGAATTTGAGTAGAATAAATTTAACAACAAATTCCAAACTGCCTATTTTTAGGCAAAAATCCTTAAGAAAATGACTGCGCACGAAATTGACTACAAAATTTATGGCGAAGAAATGCAGTTCGTCGAAATTGAATTAGACCCCTACGAAACCGTCATTGCCGAATCCGGCAGCTTTATGATGATGGATTCGGGCATTGAGCTGAAAACGATTTTTGGTGATGGTTCCGGGCAAGACGAGGGCAAAGGCATCTGGGGCAAGGTGATGTCCGCCGGAAAACGCCTACTCACGGGCGAGAGCCTGTTCATGACGGCTTACACCCACATCAGCGATGGCAAGAAAAAAGTCTCCTTTGCTTCGCCTTATCCCGGTAAGATTGTTCCACTTGATCTGGCCCAATACGACGGCAAAGTGATCTGTCAGAAGGATGCTTTCCTTTGCGCTGCGAAAGGCGTGTCGGTAGGAATTGAATTTTCAAAAAAACTCGGGCGAGGTTTCTTTGGCGGCGAGGGTTTCATCATGCAAAAGCTGGAAGGCGATGGCATGGCGTTCCTGCACGCGGGCGGGCACATCGTAGAAAAAGAACTCATGCTTGGCGAGGTTCTGCGCGTGGATACGGGCTGTCTGGTTGGCTTCGCGGGGGAGGTCGATTACGATATCGAAATGATTAAAGGTGTGAAGAATGTGCTTTTCGGGGGCGAGGGTATGTTCTACGCGCGCCTGGAAGGTCCGGGCAAGGTGTGGATTCAGTCGCTGCCGTTCAACCGACTGGCGGATCGCGTGATGGCGGCTTCGCGCAATTATGGTAAGGGCAGCAAGGAAGAAGGCAGTGCGCTGGGCGGCTTGGGCGATTTGCTCGATGGAGACGGCTGGTAAAAAAAGATCGTTGACAAACCTCTGAAGCCAAATCTTCATCCGCGAAGTACTTCCAGGCAATATTGTAAACCTGTTCATACCACAAACTGAAAAGCCGATTCAATGCTCGGGTGTCGCCGCTTTGCGCTTGTTGTATCAGTTGTATGCTTTGTTTTTCCACTAATCCAACGTCTGGTGATTTCTTGAATGTCGCCCAATAGATTCAGGCAGTTACACAATAGTTTTACGGAAGTTAAAAAAAATTGGAAGGTTTTTTATCATTTGACTTTTGTACGAAAAAGCTGTAAATTTCAGCTAAAATCAGAACCATGACCACACGCACCGGAGCGACGAAGCCAGGGAAGAAGAAAGAGACCGTGCCAGACTATCTCATCCGTGACGAGATTGACGGTGAATTCTTTTATTATGCTGGTTATCAGGATGTATTAGATGGCAAAAAAACACCCGAAGAAATTATGGGCGCTAGCGGTTTACAATCCTGGATTGTTAGTTATTTCATCAAGCTTTTCTTTACGCAAATTGGAGAAGAGCAGTATTATGCTTTTACAAATGAAGTTGGAAATCATCTTGGAAAGAAGAACAATCTGGGATTAGATTTTGCGCTTTTTGATAAAAAAATACTCACGCCCGATAAAATCACCACCCGATATGTAGATGTACCACCAGTTTTAGTAGTTGAAGTTGATGTTCGAGTTGATACCAATAATCTGGTAGAAATGGACTTTGTCCATAAAAAAACCAAAAAGCTCCTGGAAAAAGGTACGGCTAAAGTCCTTTGGATTTTCACCCGCAGCCAGCGCGTGCTCATCGCTACGCCCGGACAGGACTGGCTGAATGTGGATTGGAACCGCGACATTGAACTGCTTGATGGGCACACCTTCAATATTGCAGAAGCACTCACCGAAGCAGGCATCACCATCAAAGAAGATTGATCTTAACTTCTTGAATTTGATGCCATTCCGAACCAAAAACCGTATCTTCGCGTTTCAAAATCTGAAAAATTTAAACTCGAAACGTAAAACCTGAAATTGTGACGCCAAACACGGTCGCATTTTACACGCTGGGCTGTAAGTTGAATTACTCGGAGACCTCCGCCATCGGGCGGCTCTTCGAGGAGGCAGGCTATGCGGAAGTTGGTTTTAATGATGGGGCTGATATTTACGTGATCAATACCTGCTCGGTGACGGATTTTGCCGATAAAAAATGCCGGAACATCGTGCGTCGCGCGTTAAAGTTTTCGCCGGATGCGAAGGTCGTGGTCGTCGGTTGCTACGCACAGCTCAAGCCACAGGAAATCTCGGAAATCCCAGGAGTGGATTTGGTATTGGGCGCAGCGGAGAAGTTTCGGATTTTGGAATACATCGATAGCCTGAGCAAAGCGCCGGGCAAGGGCATGGTACGCGCCGGAGAAATCCGCGAAGTGAAGGACTTCGTGAATGCTTTTTCTTTCGGCGATCGCACGCGCTCTTTTTTGAAAGTGCAGGACGGTTGCGATTATAAATGCTCGTTTTGTACCATCCCGCTGGCACGTGGCAAAAGCCGTAGCGATACGGTCGAAAACGTTGTAGCCAATGCCCGCAAGATCGCGGAAATGGGTGTAAAGGAAATCGTGCTGACGGGTGTCAATATTGGCGATTTTGGCAATGGAACCGAAGTGATCGAGGGCGTGAAGCCCAAGAAAGAGGCGATGTTTATTGACTTAATTCGCGAATTGGATAAAGTAGCGGGCATCAGCCGTTTTCGCATTTCGTCCATCGAGCCGAATTTATGTACCGATGAGATTATCGAATTTGTTGCGCAATCCGAACGGTTCGTGCCGCATTTTCACATGCCACTGCAATCGGGTAACGACAAGCAACTCCAGCAGATGCGCCGTCGCTACAAGCGCGAGCTTTACGCCGAGCGCGTCGCCAAAATCAAATCGTTGATGCCGCACTGCTGTATTGGCGTGGACGTGATTGTGGGCTTCCCCGGCGAAACCGAGGAAGATTTTCTGGAGACCTATCGTTTTATTAACGAACTCGATATTTCCTACCTGCACGTGTTCACTTACTCCGAGCGACCGAACACGCCCGCTGCCGAAATGGATGATGCCGTCCCAATGGAAGAACGTCGCCGCCGCAATAAAATGCTCAACATTCTGAGTGAAAAGAAGCGCCGTTACTTCTATGAGCAGCATTTGGGGCAGACGCGCCCGGTATTGTTTGAGCAACACCCTGATGCAAAGCTAATGTCCGGATTCACAGATAATTACATCAAAATTGAGGCATCCTTAGAAGAGCCTCTGCTCAATGAAATTGCGGATGTAACATTGCTGGGTTTTGCCGCCGATGGCAATTTGAAGGTTCATATTCCCGATTTCGCCCCGATTTCGTAACTCGCAAGTCCGCTAAACTCTTTCCGAACTACACGCTGTTTCCCGTTTTCCTGTTTTTTTCAAAAAAATAGCCAAATTAACACACAAAAATCGCGCTGTGCGCAAAATATTTACGGGTGCCGGGCAGCACATCCTTGCTAACAAACGTTCTAC
>CAZFBU010000036.1:2966-5886 GCA_964517175.1 uncultured Saprospiraceae bacterium | reverse complement strand
CCCGAAGTAACGCCCTGGGTGCTGGAACAATTGGATAAATTTCAGGCGAAAGCCACTTTTTTTTGCGTTGGTGATAATATCAAAAAGTATCCCGCTGTATTCAAACAGGTGAGAAAAAACGGGCACTCCGTCGGCAATCACACGCTCCACCACCTCAATGGCTGGACATCTGATAATATTCCTTATTTCCACAATGTGCGCCACTGCGCAAGCCTGGTCGATTCGGTGCTTTTCCGCCCGCCTTACGGCAAGTTGCGCCCAAAACAGGCTCAGTTTTTGCAACGGCACTATCGCATTGTGATGTGGGATGTACTTAGTGGCGACTTCGACGCGCATATCTCGAAGGAGCAGTGTCTTCACAATGTGATTCACAATGCCCAAAACGGTTCTGTCATTGTTTTTCACGACAGTCTTAAAGCGAGAGAAAAACTGGAATACGTGTTGCCAAGGGTTCTGGAACATTTCTCCGGGCTGGGCTATCGCTTTGAAAAACTGAACGAAAAGGAAATGGCGCAGCAGGAGCGACACCGCAAAATTGCCTGAGAAACAGAATGCGCGCCTCGAGCGCGCGCCTTGAAAGTATGGATATTGAAAATACGCTAAGTTAAAAAAACGGGCAGCGCGCCAGCCGTGCTACCCGTTCTGTTTCTTCCTGTTGTCACCAGAATTCTAAAACGTCCTTACACTTCGGTCATCTCCGCTTTGTGCTCCTCGATCAGGCGCGCCTGCACGTCGTGCGGTGCCGGACTGTACTCGGCGAATTTCTGGCTGAACTTGGCACGTCCCTGCGAAAGCGAGCGCAAGGTTGTAGAATAGCCGTGCAATTCCGCCAACGGAATCTTTGCCAGTATTTTCTGATAATGTCCGGAAGCTTCCATACCCTGGATGATGGCGCGGCGCGTCTGCAAATCGCCCATAATTTCCCCCATGACGTCCTCGGAACAAAGGATTTCCAGGTCGTAAACCGGTTCGAGAAGCTGCGGGGCTGCCTCATTGAATGCCTGTTTGAAGCCCTGGGTTGCCGCCAGCATAAAGGCCATATCGTTGGAATCTACCGGGTGCATTTTACCGTCGTAAATGCAAACGCGGATGTCCTGGCAGTTGGAGCCGGTGAGCGGTCCTTCTTCCATTTTTTGCAAAATACCTTTTTTGATAGCATTGGAGAATCGCTTGTCGATGGAGCCGCCCACGATACACCAGTAATACACCAGCTTGCCGCCCCAGGGGAGATGATCTTCCTCCCGGTCTTTCACCGTCAGATCACCGGGGTCGGGCATACCTTCGTGGTAAGGCTCGATGCGCAGGTGTACCTCGGCAAACTGCCCCGCGCCGCCGGATTGCTTTTTGTGGCGGTATTGCATATTGGCAACTTTGGTGATCGTCTCCCGGTAGGGAATGCGAGGTTGAATAAACTCCATAGAAACGCCATGCAGCATTTCAATGCGATGCCTGATGAGGTCGAGGTGCAACTGCCCCTGCCCGTGAATGATCGTCTGCTTCAATGTCTTGGACTGTTCCACGATCAAGGTCGGGTCTTCTTCTTCAATGGTGTGCAGGGCTTTCATCAGTTTTTCCATTTCGGCTTTGCTCGGTGGTTTTACCGCCACCCGCATGCGCGGCTCGGGGAAGTGCATCGGCTCGATTTTCCGATCCACCCCTTTTGAATTCAAGGTATTGTTGGTGTGTGTTTTCTTCAATTTTACCGTCACGCCAATATCGCCTGCAATCAGATGATTGACGGCTGCCCGATCTTTTCCATTGGCGATGTAAATCGTGCCAAAGCGCTCCGTTTCTCGGTTTTCCGCATGGATCAATTCATCGCCGGCGTGGAGCGTACCGGAGAAGACTTTAAAATAGGAAAGCGTACCTACCCGAGGCTCAGAAACCGTTTTGAAAATAAAGACCGTTGTATCTCCCTGGGGGTCGCAGGCCAGTGTATCGCCGCCCTCCAGCACTGCCTCCGGGCGCTCGTTGGGTGCCGGGCAAATGTCGTTGATGAACCCCATCACGCGGCCACTGCCCATGTTGCGCGTAGCTGAGCAACAGAAAACCGGGAAAAGCTGCTGATGTGCAATCGCAATGCGCAAGCCTTTCGTCAGCTCTTCTTCGGAAAGCGTTCCCTTCTCGAAATATTGTTCCATCAAGCCCTCATCGTTTTCGGCTGCCGCTTCTACCAGTGCGTTGTGCATCGCATTCGCCCGCTCCATTTCCGCATCCGGGATCGGTTCTTTGTTTGGTTTGCCGCCATCGTCCGGAAAAACATACATCACCATGCGCAGGGCATCGATGATTTTATTGAATCCGACGCCCTGATTGAGCGGATACTGCACCGGAATTACGCCATTGCCAAAGCGTATCTGCGCCTGTTCCAGGGTTCTGTCAAAATCCGCCTTTTCATTGTCAATCTGGTTGATGACAAACAGCGCCGGCGTTTTAAATTGTTCGATATAATCCCAGATCAGCTCCGTACCCACTTCCACGCCACTTTTTGCATTGAGCATCATCACGCCGGTATCCGCTACTTTCATTGCCGAGATCACCTCGCCGATGAAGTCGTCGAATCCGGGGGTGTCGATAATATTAATCTTGGAATCCTTCCAGGCCACGTGCATGGAAGTGTCAAAAATGGAATTGCCACGCTCCTGCTCGATGTCCGTATAATCGGAAACGGTCGTTTGTTCCTCCACTGAGCCGCGACGGTTCGTCTCTCCGGCTTCAAAAAGCATTGCTTCCGCAAAAGTTGTTTTGCCGGTACCGGAGTGTCCCAGGAGCGCTACGTTTCTTATGTTTTTGGTGTCAAAGTCCATAGAACGGTAATTTTTTATGGGTAAAAAAATCAACTTTCACAAACCAGAAGGACTCACCCTCCGCCGTACACAAGCTATGCGCAAGAGCGTGCGTTTTCGATGCGAAATATCAC
>CAZFBU010000036.1:0-2866 GCA_964517175.1 uncultured Saprospiraceae bacterium | reverse complement strand
AAATATCACTTTCCCTAAGCCGCTTGCGTTATTTCAGAATGAAATTCTTTAAAAGAAAGAATGCGAGCAATGAAATTATGAAAATAATCGAAAAAGTCAAAGATTTGAGAGGCGGAGATGAGGGATTTTTTTTGGAACACGGAAAAAGTAAGTGTTGCGGACCTGAGGAAGATATATTTTCGTTTTTTTGCGATGGTAAAATTTTATTATATGACAAAAAAACACTAATTTTATCTCCTGAATCTTAGATTTTAAAATATTATCATTCTTTACACTTCTTACTTCTTAGAGGAAGTAATATTCCAAAGCCCTTGAGAGAGGCTCTTCTGACATACCCTGAGAGAACGCCTAACATTTTAGTTTAAAATAGTGGCTCTGGCTAAACCCCAGAGCCACATCTTTTCGTGCCTGATTAAATCAGCCCCGGTAAAAAATCCATTTGCCCAACTCCTTGAAGGTCACTTTCTTGCCGTACATCAGGATACCGACGCGATAAATTCTGCCCGACAGCCATACGAAGAAGATAGAAGTGGCGATCAGCACTGCGATAGAAAGTAGTATTTCCCAAAGGGGCGGATCAAATGCCAGGCGTGCCGGCATGACGATCGGCGAAAACAGTGGAAAAATGGAAGACCAAACCGCCAGGCTGGAATTTGGCGCCTGAATTGCTACGATCATGATGTAAAATGCGATGATGACCGGAATGGTGATCGGCAGCGTCAGTGCCTGTCCTTCGCCCAGATCATCGCCCATCGCCGAACCGACCGCCGCAAACAGCGAAGAATACAGAAAATACCCCCCCAGGAAGTAAACCACAAACAGCGGTAAAATGACGAGCCAGTTTTGACTGCTGATTTCATTCATTGCCAGCATAATCATCGCTTCCATGTCGTCGGTATTTACTTCCCCGGCGGCAGCGCTATTCATCTGGCTGGTATCGAACCCGAAGATGAGATTGACCAGTACGCTGGCCAGTGGTATCAGAATTGCCCAGATGGCAACCTGCGTCAAACCGACTGCTCCTACGCCAATAATCTTGCCGAGCATGAGTTCAAACGGGCGTACGCTGGAGATCATCACTTCTACAATGCGGTTGGTCTTTTCTTCCATCACGCTGCGCATTACCATCATGCCGTAGATGAATACCACGAAGTACATGATAATGCCCATAATAGAGCCAATACCCGCTGCAATAGCGCCGGTAAGCTTGGAGGCATCGTTGCCCCCGGGGTCGATGGGCTCGGGGTCGAGTTCTACCCTGGTATTGAGCGCTTCTAGCGACTCGCGGTCCATGTTCAACTGCTCGATTTTGTAATCCCTGATACTGTTGTTGATGCGGGACTGGATGAGCGTTTCTACATCTAAAGTTGGCTGTTTTTCGGAATAGTAATAAAAAGTGTAGGTCTTGTCCAGCAGGTTTTTAATAGCTGGTAAAACGAGAATACCGTCGTAATCAAATTCGGAGAAATTTTCCCGCAGGGTTGGCAGATCCGAATCAACAAACTTGAAGTACAGGTTTTTATCGTCCTTGATACTTTTATTGAGAACATTACCTTCGTCAATAATGGCAATGCGTTTGGAATCGTCGCTTTCGTACGCGAAAATCAGCCCGGCAACGATAAAAAAGACAGCAAATCCCAGGGGTGTAAGTAATGTCGCCAAAATAAAGGAACGGCGCGTCACGCGAGTGAGATATTCTCTTTGTATGATGAGTTTTAGCTTATTCATGATTGTTTTGAATTGTTTTACTCAGATGTGAAAATTTTTCCCCACTGGTTGTTCTGGTCAGACGACCACCATATTGGCATCATTTACCTGCTGGATGAATATTTCATTCAGCGTTGGTAAAATTTCGTTGAAAGCATGAACAAACACGCCCTTGCCCAGCAGATATTGCAATAATTCATTTGATTTTCGCTCATCGGGCAATTGCACGGTAATGGAGCGTCCATTCTGCCGGACAATCGTCACCTGCTCGCCGAGGTTTTCCGGTAAGGTACCTTCATAATCGATCCTGAACAGGTTTTTCTTGAAGTTATTTTTGACCGTCGCGACTTCGCCCTCCAGAATGTTGCGCCCTTTGTTAATCAGCACGATGCGCTCACAGATTTCTTCCACCTGCTCCATGCGGTGCGTGGAGAAAATGATGCTCGTGCCGTTTTCATTCAGCTCGTGAATTTCATCCTTGATGAGGTTGGTGTTGATGGGGTCGAGCCCGGAGAAAGGCTCGTCGAGGATGAGCAATTTCGGGCGGTGCAGCACCGTTGCGATGAACTGAATCTTTTGCTGCATCCCTTTGGAAAGCTCTTCAACTTTTTTGCTCCACCAATCGGTGATCTCAAACTTCTGAAACCAGCGATCGATTTCTTCCTTCGCTTGCCGACGCGAGAAGCCCTTGAGCTGCGCGAGGTACATCAGGTGGTCGCCGACCTTCATTTTTTTGTACAAGCCACGCTCTTCCGGCATGTAGCCGATCTGCTCGGGGTGGCGGCTGTTCAGCTTCTCACCATCGAGAAAAACGGTGCCTTCGTCGGCGTTGGTAATGGTGGTGATGATGCGGATGAGCGAGGTCTTACCCGCACCATTCGGACCGAGGAGCCCGAAGATTTTGCCCTTCGGCACTTCGAAGCTCACGCCATCCACAGCCACGTTGTTTTGGTACGTCTTCACGACGTTTTCGAGGCGGAGAATACTCATAGGTGTTCCTTTTTTTTGACTTTTGCTGCCGGTTCACTAGAACCAACCGAATTTACAATTTGCTAATATTACATCAACAATATAAACGCCAATTGTTAAAATGTGTTAAAGGTTTTCTATTAAAGTTGCAAAATATTCGATCAAAGGAACCCTTTTCGGCGAAATTTTC
>CAZFBU010000035.1:28377-31009 GCA_964517175.1 uncultured Saprospiraceae bacterium | reverse complement strand
ACTTGCTCCGCCCATAGGTATGACTTGTCCGTTGATATACTCCCGTTTTTCTGCTCGTCGGCGCTCCGCTTGCAGATATTCTTCCGGTGAAATGCTTTTTTTGCTAATGCTGACCATTATTGTACCATTCAAGTTTTAGTTAAGATACGAAAATATTCCGTTTCGATAAAAAGGCGTTAATCCCTGGTTCGTTCGTAGCGTACCCGCTCCAGAATAGCGTTGCCGAAAATACTCAAACCGGCGTTGAATACGCTCAGGGCAATGGTGCCCCAGAGTACCCACTGCGTCCAGGCGGCGCCATTCGCTTTCAGAATCGCTGCCTCGGCGATGAGGCACGCGCCAAACCCTACCAATAACAGCCCCACGGGTGCCTGAATGAGCCAATTGCGATAGTGTTTTTCCATAGATTTTTGAATTGTGCTATAAAAATAGGAAAAGGGAGCGTCTAAATCAAGAGGTGCATCGGTAAAGTTGGTCATGGCATTTGTATGGAAGATAAAAGCAAACGATGAATTTGTTTAAAAAAATGTGGCAAGGCGTTTATTTTAAACAAAAAGTTTGGTAAATTTGTAGGGTGTTCTAATTTACATCAAAAATCAGCAATGCGATCATGGCAATGCGTTCGGAATTTCCCCCGGCGGGTTCTACCTACATGGACGGCGAGTGCGACGGCTACGAGTATCGCACGGTTTTTGCCGGTTCCAGCCTCGAAGCCAGCTTCGCGATGATTCGCGAGTTCCTGCGCGAAGAGGGCTATGGCGACCTGCCCCTGCCGCAGGATGCCGGGGAATTGCTGTTTTTCCGCCTGCCTACGCGCAATAAGCAAATTCTCCTGTTTGAGGACAACGGATACGTTCACAATCCGATCAAGATTCTTTTCCCGGACGACCGGCGCAAGCGAAGTACGCTTATTCTGTGTATTTACAATGAGCAGGATTCGCAGCATTTGTTGAAATTTCACCGCGTACTGGAGAGAAGGGGTGGAATGCCCCGAAACGGCGTGCACCGCAGCGAAGAAACAGCCTGAAGGAGGGCATTTTCACATGGCGCATTTTCCTATGCCTATAAAAATGGCAACCCAGACCAGCCCTTTTATCAGAAAAAAGAGAAAACCTGCCACCCCAATGCGCTTCAGCCACCGTTTAAATTGCTCCGACATCTGTCTATTTTAGCAATAGAAACTGCTCGAAGCGAAAAATTGTTTGAAAAAATTTACATCGCGGAGCGTTTTCTGCGCGGATTGGGGCGCTGCACGATTTGCTCAAAAACATCCTCCAGCGCGTAGGTAGCGCCCATATCTTCCTCGTCTTCGAGGAGAGTACCCGTTTCTTCGATGCGAAGTTGGGGGTGCACGTTGGCATAGTCTGCTTCGTCGTACTCATAAATAGACCAGCGCCCCCACTTGTATTCGAGCGCGGTGAGGCTTTCCACCCAGTCGCCGGAGTTCAGATAGATGGTGCGTTGCTGATCCGGTCGTTCGAGGGTGCGCATTTGCGGGCGGTGAATGTGCCCGCACACCACGTAGTCGTAGCCCTGGTCGGCAGCCATTTGCAGCGCCGTTTCTTCAAATTCGTTGACAAACCGCACGGCGCCTTTCATGCTATATTTTATTCGCTTGGCGAAGGACATCCGCGGCTTGCCCATCATCACCCGCACGTTGTTGACGAAGCGATTGGCAAGGATGAGCCAGTCGTATCCCTTGCCGCCCAGTTTGGAAACGAGCGAGGAATATTTGAAGAATAAGTCGAATACGTCGCCGTGAAAGAAGAGGTATTTTCTACCGCGCAGCTGCAGCACCAGCTTGTCCCGCAGGTGGATGTTGCCGGAGGAAAAATCAGAATAGCGGCGCAGTGCGTCATCGTGATTGCCGGTAATGTAATAGACTTTCGTACCATTGGCAGCCATCTTCAGGATGCGCTGGATCACCTGCATGTGCTCTTTTGGAAAATATGTTTTTTTGAATTGCCAGATATCTATGAAATCTCCGTTGAGTATCAGGGTTTTCACCTTAATATTCTTCAGGTATTCGAGGAGTTCTTTAGCGTGGCAACTGTAAGTGCCAAGATGTACATCCGAAATTACAACGATATCGAGTTCTCTTTTCATTGCATCACAATATTCCGTAAGGGGTTCATTTTTCTATTGTTATGCAAGTTGTCGCTTATTTGTAAAGTAGATGTAAACAGAAGGTTATAAAATGTTTAAAATTGAAAATGAGCGGTTTAGCACCAGGCTGCAAGGGTTTTGCAGCCCGGTGAGGTTTCTATTCTTTCAGCCGGTTTTTCTCTGGTTTTACCAGTTCGGGGAGCACCCGTTGAAATCGCTTGACGCGGGGGATGGACTCGTGCTGTACGTATGGGTTGCCGGGGTTGTGCTGAATGTAATCCTGGTGATAATCTTCGGCTGGCCAGAATTTGTCGAGTTTTTTCACTTCCACTGCAACGGGTTTGCCGTACTTACCGGAGTTCTTCCACGTTTTGAGCATATTGTCAATAACGTCTTTTTCTGCCTCATTCCGATAAAACAAAATGGAGCGATAGGCAGAACCCCGGTCGGGTCCTTGCCCGTTCACCTGCGTGATGTCCGTAGATGCTTCATACACTTTGAGCAACGTCGGAAAATCGACGATGGT
>CAZFBU010000035.1:0-28277 GCA_964517175.1 uncultured Saprospiraceae bacterium | reverse complement strand
CTGTTATTGGCGCAATTGGCGGCTGTTGCAGCAACAAGTAGAAATAGGAATATTCGCATGATTTTTTATTTTTTCAACGTAAAAAATGAATTTAGGTTGTAGAAAAGTGCATTCCGGCGATTTAATTGGCTACATCTGGAGCGATGGCGACCCTTTTAGGAGGGTTCTACTCTCTTTGCCGTTTCCACGGTAGCCGCAATGACGCCCAGCGGCAATGCAAACAAAAAACCGATGCCCGTGACCAGCAGTAGCAGATAAACCACACCGTTGCCAATGGCCAACGCCCGGTGCTGACGCACGAACCGAACGCTGTCCCGCACCCGGAAATGACGCTCCAGTGCAAAATCCATATTGCCGAATCCTGCATAATAAGCCTGCACGATGAAAATAGCCACCGCCACAAAAGGGCTGAAAAATGGAATCAGACCAATCAGCAGTAAAATAATTGTAAAAAATAACTCCCTGATAATAAGTCGAATAGAAATGCGAACACCCCGAACGATGTCACTTACAATTTCCGGGAGGGTGACGCTCACGTGCCCGGGCGAGCCGGTCAGGTGTTTTTCCACTTTTTCCGAAAGCGGACTCATAATGGGCGAAGAAACGGCAATCACCAGACTTTTGAACAGAATCAGCCCTGCCGCTGCTACCAGCAATCCACCGAACACATTCGCCACTTTTTCCAGCACCGGCCGCCCCCACTCGAATGGATAAAGCGAAATCAGCCAGCCGCCGATATCATCAGAAATACTAATTGCACCGAGAATAATGCCAATGCCAAGCAATGCACTAATCAAGCCGGGAATGAGCACGTAGCCCCAAAGCCGAAGCTCCGAGACAAGCCCCAGTGTTTTGCCGTAAGCCGTAAAACCCGCAATAAATTCCTTGAGCATCGAGTGTATGATTGGTGTATGCTAATATAACACATCGAAACCTAAAAAATCACCCTTCCGCCGGTTTTTTCTTCTTCCGTCGCGTTTTGAAAGTTTCCACCACTTCCTTTTCCGTCATAAAGCCAAAGTCCACAAAAGTAGCCATCACGAATTTCTTGATGTCCTGATAATCTCTGCCGCGTTTGTCGGTGTAGTGTTTGAGAAGTTTTTTAAGATAGTTTTTGGAAGCCTTTTCGAGGTTTTGATTAAACTTCTGATTCATAAAAATATCCATGTAAGCTGGGAAGCGTTTCGTGATCTCAAAATAATCGGTGTAGGCATCTACTTCGATGTTGCTAATCAACTTGTTGAAATAATGGAAAATAGTATAGCGCACACACTCGTTGATCGTTGATAAGCCTTCATTTTTTTCGTAAAAATCCTTAACGGCTTCCTGTACTTCTGCCGTGACGTAGCCTTTTTCATGCACGAGATTCATCAGGTCGTAATAAGCCGTCAGATCATCTTTTTGCTTACGATCCAGAATGGCAGAAATGCGCTTGTCCACTTCGGGCGTCCAGAGGATTTCGGTGCCTTCCAGGTTTTCCAGATGAAATTCAAAGTAGTGTTCCTCAAAGTCCGGCATCTTTTTGCGGGTATCGTTGAAATGCTTTTTCACGTGCGCCTCATCTTCTTTGCTCAGTTCAAAGTACTTGGCGTACAGGCTTGTGATGTGCAGATGCTCGGGTGTCCCTTTGAATTCGTCGTTGGCAATGAATTCCTTCAGCGGCTCCATGATGCTCGTGTTATCGAGGTTCAGGTTGATGCGGTGGATGAGAAAGTGCTTCAGGGAGGAATACTCCACCGAAAGTTCCACTTTTGAAGTCGGAAACTCCGCCGTGTGGTACAGGTCGTTTTTGAATTGCTGTTTGTAACGAGCGTAGCCGATTTGGCGTTCTTTTACCTGGCGGTAGCGCTCCAGTTTCTGTGCCTGCAGGTAATATCGCACCCGCTTGTTGGCGATGCTGTTGATCAGATTGGTGATCCAGATATCGCTGCTGAGGGCAAAGCCGATTTGGATGGATTGCCCAATTCGTTTTTTCAGAATTTCAAAATTGGCAGAGTTGCAGATGGCCAGCAGTACTTCCTTGAAGTGCTCCTGCGGGCGCACGTATTTGTAATCTTCATTATATTCGCCGCGCAGCACGGAATACCCGAGTATTTTGGGCAGAAAAAGCCCCTCGAAAGCCGGATCGAGCAGAATCAGTTCCAGCGGTATCAGTTGCAACGGATCAACCTTCGCCACTTCTTCGTGTACCTCTGTCAGCTTCGGCTCGTACATTTCCTTCAGCAGCAGATAGTCTTCGTCTTCTTCTGTTTCGAGGTATTTTTCCAATTCTTCCGAATCCTGAATTTCCGCTGCTATTTCCTCCAGCCTGTCTATATATTTCGGGTCTAATTCGTACATAACATTGCCCTTTTTAAAGGTAAACCTGATAGTGCATTTTCGAGCACTACCAGGTTCACGTATGATTAGAAATTAAAGTATAGCCTTGTTGAAAATTACCCTACAAAGATAGGGATTGAAGTGATAAAGGTCAAGAGATTGACGCATTATTATAATGCAAAAATCGACTTGTTTTTTACTTTATTCTTCCTTACTTTTTTCTTCCGCCACCGGCTCTTCCTGCGGAGCAGCAGATTCTGCCGCATCTTCTACTTCTGCCGGCGTGGCTTCCACTAATTCAGAATTGGTCTCGGATGTTTCCTGAGCAATAACCGCTTCCGCAGTCGTATCTTCGATAGAAGCTTCGCTTTCTTCTTCTGCGGCGGCTTCTTCGGTCGGCTCTTCATCCAGCCCCGCAGGCTTCTCTTCCTTCTTCGGTGCTGAAATATGTGCACCGGCTACCATTGCGTTGAAGTCTGCTTTTTCTTTTTCCGTCTGAGCAAAACGCTCGGCGATTTTCGCCTCTTTTGTCTCCACCCATTCCTGATATTTCGTATCTGCTTCTTCCTGTGTGAGGGCACCTTTCTTCACGCCACGCATGAGATGCTTGCGATAATATACGCCTTTGAAACGAAGAATAGCGCGAACCGTATCCGTCGGTTGTGCGCCTTTCATCAGCCAATCGTAAGCCTTGTCGCGATCAATTTCGATCGTCGCCGGCTTGGTCAGTGGATTGTACGAGCCAATCTGCTCGATGAAACGCCCGTCTCTCGGAGAGCGCGAATCTGCTATCACAATGTGATAGAATGGTCTTTGCTTACGACCTTTTCTCTGCAATCTGATTTTTACTGCCATTGTTAAAATTTACCTGGTGAAACCATACCCGCTTACTCCCCTAAAGGGACAACGGGTTTTTAACGGAATGCAAATGTATGACTTTTTGTACGACCTGCCAAATTATTTTTTCAGGAAGCGTCATTTTACTGCATTCTTCTGTTAAATCAATTTTCGCAACCAGAAGTTCATTATTTTTGCTACTGCACCCAAAAACGATTCATTATCATGAAAAAAATACTGCACTGCTGCTGGTTTTTGCTCCTTAGTCTCCTGACGCACGCGCAAACACCGCTCTCCGGTATTATCAATCATTACGCTTCGGTCTCCGATATTGATTATTGCAGCAACCAGGTCACGGTCAGCAATCCTGCGGATTTCTCCGTCGGCACGTCCATTTTGCTCATTCAAATGCAGGGCGCAACGATCACTACCAGCGATAATGCTGCTTTTGGCGACATTACCGAACTCGGCGCCGCCGGTCGCTTTGAAAGAACGAGCATCCGGGCGATCAATGGCAATATCCTCACGCTGGAAAATGCGCTGGTAAATACCTATGACCTAAGCGGCTCGGTACAAATCGTCGATATTCCGATTTTTGAAAATGCCGAAGTGACCAGTATCATTGAGCCGATGCCCTGGAATGGCACTACCGGCGGCATCCTGGCGCTGGAAGTGAACAATACACTCACGTTTTCCGGATTTATCAGCGCGGATGGCAAAGGTTTTCGCGGCGGGGTTGCCGATATTTCTCAGGCGAATAATTGCAATTTCCTGATCAGCAACAATGATTATTTTTACGGGCTGGACAACTGGCGCGGCGCGGCAAAAGGGGAAGGCATTGCCAAAGCAACACCCGGCCGGGAAGCGGGACGCGGCGCCCAAGCCAACGGTGGCGGTGGCGGCAACGATCACAATGCCGGTGGCGGTGGCGGCTCTAACAGCACGCCCGGCGGCAATGGCGGTCGCAACGAAGAACCCCGTACTTTTGGCTGCGATGGCAACTTTCCGGGCATCGGCGGGAAGGCTATAGCTCCCGTGACAAGTCGCATTTACCTGGGTGGCGGCGGTGGTGCCGGGCACGAAAATAACGAAGTCGGCACGAACGGCGGTGCCGGTGGTGGCATCATTTTTATAAAAGCAACGAACATGGAGGGCAACAACCAGCGCATCACTGCCAGGGGCGAATCGGTGCTGGATGCTGCCGCCGGCGATGGCGCGGGCGGTGGTGGCGCAGGCGGCACCATTCTGCTGGATGTCGTCAATGTGTTAAGCCCTTTGGTGATAGATGCGAGCGGTGGACTTGGCGGTAAAATTGATAATAATAATGAAAACCGATGCCACGGACCCGGCGGCGGCGGTAGTGGCGGGCGGGTTATGACTTCCGCAACGGACAACCTGACCATCAGCGTGGCAGGGGGCGCGGCGGGCGAAACTACCAATTCTACGGCCTGCCCCGATGGCGCAACCAACGGCGCTCAACCGGGCAATGACGGTGTCACCGAGCCTTTTCCAAACATCCCGATGGGCAGCGCGGCGGCGGCGACGCCCGGGTTTACTTCTCAGCCACAGGCAACCAGCGCCTGCATCGGAGAGCCGGTTACGATTTCGGCGGCAGCCAGCGGCTCGGATTTGCAATACCAATGGCAGGCGGATGCCGGAAATGGTTTTCAAAACATTGCCGATGATGCCGATTATAGCGGCAGCCAAACCCCGGAATTGACCATCAATGATCCGGATCCCGGATTGCAACTGCGCTTGCTGATTAGCAACAACTGCACCAGTGAGCCAATTCCTTCCGATACCGTGCAGGTGATGCAGTTTCCGCTGCCGTCGGCAGATTTTGACTTTACCCTGGATGGTTTGATCGCCAGGTTTACCAATAATTCTGCAAACGCCGATAGCTTTATCTGGGATTTTGGCGATGGTAGTACCAGTACGGAAACGAACCCCGAGCACACCTACGCCGCCAACGGCACCTACGAAGTGACGCTGCGGGCAATTAATGCCTGCGATACGGTAGCTATTTCTAAAATGATAACCTTTCAGACTGTGCCAATCGCTGATTTTGCAGCAGATACGACGCAAGGTTGTGTCCCTTTCACGGTGCGGTTTTCCAATTTGTCCTCCAATGATGCCACGAACTTCCGCTGGGTTTTTCCGGGAGGTACGCCCTTGATATCGAACGATCAAAGCCCTGAAGTGACGTATGAAACGGAAGGAACTTTCAATGTAATTCTGATTGCAACGAACGCTGCCGGTTCGGATACAACGGCATTCGCTAATTACATCACCGCTAATGCCCCACCTGTGGCGAATTTCGATTTTGTAATCAATACGTCTTCCGTAGATTTTACCAGTGCTGCCACCGGAGCTGATCGCCTGTATTGGGACTTTGGCGACGGCAGCACGAGCACGGACTCCAACCCCACCCACACCTACGCCGACGATGGCGATTATACGGCGATGCTCAGTGCCATCAATGCGTGCGATTCGGTGAGCTTTTCGCAAACAGTTCGCATCCGAAACCCGCCCGCCGCTGCCTTTACGGCAAACGTAACCGAGGGATGTGCCCCGCTTGTGGTTAATTTTTCAAATGCTTCCTCCGATAATGCTACGAGCTTTACCTGGCTGCTTGAAGGGGCGGAACCAGCCGTGTCCAATGAGCAAAACCCGGATGTGACGTATGCCGCCGCCGGAACGTACGACGTGACGCTCATCGTTGCCAATGAAACCGGCGCTGACACCTTGCTGCTCGAGAATTACATCACCGTGCGGGCAGCACCCCGCGCCGATTATTTCTTTGATCGCAACGGATTTGCCTTCAATTTTACCGACAACTCCCGCAATGCCGATCGGCTGCTTTGGGATTTTGGCGATGGCAATACCAGCACCGAAACCAACCCGATGCACACGTACGCTAGCGATGGTACGTATCAGATTACCCTTAGCGCTATCAATGCCTGCGATTCGGTCAGTTTTTCACAAACAGTCACCATCAATACCCGGCCGAGCGCTGGTTTTTCGGTAAGCCAACAGCAGGGGTGCGTGCCTTTTGCGGTTGATTTTCAAAATACTTCTTCCGGCAACGCCGACCGCTTCACCTGGGTATTACCGGGCGCAACGCCTGCCACCTCCACCGACCGCAATCCGAGCGTTACGTACAATACGGCGGGTACTTTTGATGTAACGCTCATCGTAGGCAATGCCGCCGGGCAGGATACCCTGACGATCAGAGATTACATCGCGGTGAGTGCGGAGCCGGTAGCCAGTTTTGCGGCAAGCAAAAACAACCGGACTTTTACCTTCACCAATAACTCCCGCAATGGCAATCGGTTTACCTGGAATTTTGGCGATGGCAACGGTAGCTCGGAGGCGAATCCCATGCACACCTACGCACTGCCGGGCAATTACACTGTTACCCTTACCGTCAGCAATGCCTGCGGCAGCAATACCCAAACGATAAATGTAACCGCCGGTGAATTACCGACCGCCAGTTTTACGGCCAATCGCCTGGGCGGCTGCGCGCCTGTGGAGGTGAACTTCCGGGATGTTTCGCGGGGTGTTTATGAACAAGTCAGTTGGGAATTTCCGGGGGGTGATCCGGTGCTTTCTTCCGAAGCCAACCCAACGGTGCGCTACGATGTACCCGGGATGTACGATGTGATTCTAACCGTGAACGGTGCGCTGGGAGAGAGCCGAACGGTTCGGACCGGCTTCATTGAAGTGCTCGCAGCGCCAAGCGCCACGTTCAACGTCAATACCATAACCGGCAATACGGTTTCTTTTTCCAGCAACTCTATGAATGCTCCCAATCTGCTCTGGACTTTTGGAGATGGCAGCACCAGCACGGAGTCAAACCCTACACACACCTACGTTCGGGGTGATATTTATAATGTCACGCTCAACGCATCCAATGCATACTGTAGCCGCTCGGTTACCCAAACGATTTCCATTGGTGCCACGGCAGTAGAAGATTTGCAGCGAAGTGGCATTAAAATTTTCCCTAATCCGGTGCAAAACTATTTTTTTATTCAAACGGAACATACGGGTGCGCTGGAATATCGCTTGTTTTCGCTTATTGGACAAGAATTACAAACCGGGACATTTTTAAAAAATAAAGTGATTGATGTATCGGATGCTGCGGGCGGTACTTATTTGTTGCAATTGCGACGAGCGGATAAAATCTGGATCGTAAAAATGGTGAAGCAATAACGGGAGCACGTTACCTCATCAGCTTATCCGGCGGGGAAAGGAAAATACCCATTTGCAGAAAAGGCGCGTTGGGAGGCTGGAAAAGGAGGGTTTGGTCGGTATCCGGAATTTGTATTTCAAAATGGCTGTTCAGGTTGAACAGATAGCCGCCCTTTATATTGAGCCACACCCAGGGAATGAGCTGGCGCTCCAGGCTGATCACCGCGCTAAAGGAGCGATTATTCATACTATACACCACCGATGGCGTATTGCGGTTGGCTTGCAGCGTGCCGATGCCGTTTGGTTCGATTGCGTAAATACTGCTGTTGTACTCTGCGCCGAACAAAAGGATGGTTTCCGGATTGGCATTATAACGCCCCAGCACGTAAGCAGGCGGAGCCGCCTCGAAGCCCCAGCGGTCATTGAAATTTTTATTCAGCATGACGAAGGGCAGCACCAGCGTGCGGCGAATATTCCTGGAATATACCATGCCAAAGCCCCATTCAAAGTCTTTGTGTTTCTTGATGCCGAGCAGTCCGATAGCGCTGATCGTCAGGTATTGGCTGTCAAAATTGATCCAATTATCGTAAGCGCCATTAAAGCCCGTTTGCAGGCGGAAAGCCGTGTAATAGGTTTCATCAAACGATTTGGTCAGGTATAAACTAAAAGCATTGCTTTTGAACGATTCGTTATTCATCTCCCCAACAAAAGGATGGATTTCCGAGCCGATTTCCTGGAAATTGTAGCGCTGCGGTCGATATTGATAACCCAGCAGGATTTTCAGGTCGGGTTTCAGCAAAACAGGCACGCGCAACCGCAGGTTGATGCTTTCCAGCGATTGCAATTCTCCTGCGGGAGATGCCGTTTTGTCATTGCCGTTTTGCCACACGCCTCCGCCGGAACGCGTGTAAACGATCTCCAGACCCCGGGCGCGCGATTTGTTGGCAACACCTGGCGTGCAAAAGCCTCTCTGACCGGGAGCAGCCTCTTCGTCCAGTAGAAGTAATGATACTTCATCCCCGCTTTGCGCAATGGCAAATGCGCTGCAAACCAAAAAAGTACAGATGCTTACTATCCTCATTTTTCTTCAATACTTGAATTCGCAAACCGATTTTCAGCCTGCTTTATTGTATATCTCCGTCGGTAATACGCACCATTAACAAAAATGTTCCGGCGTAATACCTTCGTTATTGTCCGATACCGGGGCGGTATTCCGGAGACAGAGGAGGGATATCCTGCAATTCCGATTTCAATTCGATAAAATAGGCGATCAACTGGTCGCGCTGTGCATCAGAAAGTTTTGCTTTAGGATGCATCCAGGTGTAGGAGTCCAGCGGCATGTGCCCTTCCCGCACTTCTTCGATGGCTTCGTCCAGTTTGTGCAGCCGCTCCTTAAGTGTGTAAGTGCCCCACCGGGAGAAGTTGAAATGCTCGCGCCCTTCTTCCACGTGGCTTTCAATCCACCAGGATACAGGCGCAACATTGGCGTACCAGGGATATTGGGTGTTGTAGGAGTGGCAATCATAGCAGGCAACTTCCAGCAGGTCCACAATTTCGGCGGGTGTGTTGCTCAAATCGACAAAGGTGCTGCCCTGCAACACATCCGGTGTGGAACGGTCCGGGCGAATGAACTGAATGCCAATCAATACGACCAACAAACCAATCAGCACCCTGAAAATCAACTTTTTCGACATAACAGATAATTTTTTGCAAAGATAAGCAATTGGCTATCCATGCCGCATAATTTTTCTGCAAAATACATTATCTGCCCCGCAGCCATTTTTTTTTCGGCTGAAGGGTTGACAGAACCGAAAATCCCGCTATCTTTGTGAAACTTCTTCCAAAAGGAGAATTTTAAATACAGGAAATCCGTGCCGCAAATGCCGGATGTTCGTAAACTTCTGAAAGAAGCCAAGCCCAGATGGTGGAATTGGTAGACACGCCAGCTTGAGGGGCTGGTGCCCGCAAGGGTGTGCAGGTTCGAATCCTGTTCTGGGCACATAATCGAAAGCTAAATCTCTGAAAAATCGGGGTTTAGCTCTTTTTTTTTACGATTTGGTACTTTGTTGGGGGAGCAACTTCGGAAAATCCGGCACGTCCCCCGTCATTTAACGGTTCTTCCGCTTACCTTTCGCGCTCTGCCATTCCAGTACGACAACGCCCAGTCCCGGCAGCTTAATGCCCGCCTGAAAGTCGCGCCCGTGCAGCGCTTCCTCTACTGCTTCTACCTCGCCATTCGTATGGAATCCCGCTCCGCCATAGGCTGTCAGGTCGCTGTTCAACACTTCCTTCCAGGTGCCGCCTTTCGGCAATGCCACTTTGTAATCCTCGCGGACGACGGGGGTGAAGTTGCAGATCACGGCTACCGGAGGATCGTTTTCATCGCCCTTGCGCAAATAACTCAGAATGCTGTTCTGGTAATCGTGCAGATCAATCCATTCGAAGCCTTCCGGGTCGAATTGCTTGCGATACAGCGACGGCGAATTTTTGTAATATTCGTTTAGTTTCTTAATCCAGGCTTGGACGCCCTTGTGAAAATCGTATTGCAACAAACCCCACTCCACGCCACGCTCGATGTTCCACTCGCTGGTCTGCCCGAATTCACCACCCATGAAGAGCAACTGCGTGCCCGGGTGCGTGAACATATACCCAAACAGCAGGCGCAAATTCGCGAAGCGCTGCCATTCGTCGCCCGGCATGCGCTGGATCAGCGAGCCTTTGCCGTGCACCACTTCATCGTGCGAGAGCGGCAGCATAAAATTTTCGCTAAAAGCGTAAATAATGCTGAAGGTGATCTGATTGTGATGATAGCGCCGATAAACGGGATCGTTTTTGAAAAAATTCAAGGTATCGTGCATCCAGCCCATCATCCATTTTTGCCCAAAGCCCAAGCCTCCCGTGAATGTGGGGCGCGATACGCCCGACCAGGCGGTCGATTCCTCGGCAATGGTGATGGCATCGGGGTATTCTTTATAAACCGCTTCGTTGAATTCCCGCAGGAAAGAAATAGCTTCCAGGTTTTCATTGCCACCGTAGATATTCGGAATCCACTGATCGCCTTCGCGCGAATAATCCAGGTATAGCATGGAAGCCACCGCATCCACGCGCAAGCCATCGGCATGGTACACGCCCAGCCAGAATAAAGCGTTGGAAATCAGGAAACTGCGCACCTCGTGCCGGTCATAATTGAAAATAGAACTTTTCCAGTCCGGGTGAAAACCCTTGCGCGGATCGGCGTGATCGTACAGGTGCGTGCCGTCAAAATCCGCCAGCCCGTGCGCATCCGTCGGGAAATGCGAAGGCACCCAATCCAGGATGATGCCGATGCCCGCCTGGTGAAATTTATCGACCATGTACATGAAATCCTCCGGCGTACCGAAGCGACTCGTTGGCGCGAAGTAGCCCGTGACCTGGTAGCCCCAAGACGGAAAATACGGGTGCTCCATCACCGGCATAAACTCCACGTGCGTGAAGCCCATGTCTTTGACGTAAGCCACCAGTTCGTCCGCCAGTTCCCGGTAGTTCAGCGACTCCATGCCACCTTTTTTCTTCTTCCAGGTGCCGAGATGCACTTCATAGACCGAGTAAGGCTGATCTAAGCCGGCGCTTTTTTTGCGCTGTTCCAGCCACGCGCCATCCTCCCATTTATAATCCATATCCCAGACGATGGAAGCTGTATTCGGCGGAATTTCCCAGAACAAAGCGTAAGGATCGCCTTTGGAAAGGTTTCGACCATCGGATGCCAGGATATGATATTTGTACAAATCGCCCTTGCCGACGCCGGGAATAAAGCCCTCCCAGATGCCAGAGCCATCCCACCGTGGTGCCAATGGGTGCGATTTTTTGTTCCAATTGTTGAAATTGCCCATCACAGCGACTTCCCGCGCGCTGGGCGCCCAAACGGCGAAGTACGTTCCGGGCTGACCATCTACTTCTATGATGTGGCTGCCAAGCTTTTCGTAAATTCTGTAATGCTTTCCCTGGCGGAAAAGGTGAATGTCGAAATCGGTGAAAAGACTGTGCGTGATAACGTTAGACATGTTAGCTTTGAATTAAAGGTGTTCTGTGTTGTTTCGGATTTGAAATCGGGGCTGCATCCCAACCGAATTCACTGCCAGCTAAAGTACAAAAAAAGTCGAATGAGATAAACAACTGCCGAATTTTTAGCGGCATTGGGCGATTTTAATTGCCGAAAGAACCGGTGTTGTATTATATTTGAAATCGGAATTCATTTAAACGAAAAACAATTCAACATGACGTATTTTCTTCTTTCGATTGCCGTTTTTGCAGTACTGGCGCTTTGGCTGGTGGGCATGTACAATGGTTTTGTGCGCCTGCGCAACAAAGCCGACGAAGCCTGGGGCGGCATCCAGATTCAGCTTAAAAGACGCTACGATCTCATTCCGAACCTCGTCGAAACAGTAAAAGGCTACGCGACGCACGAGAAGGAAACCTTCGAAAAACTGGTGCAAGCCCGCAATGCCGCGCTGCAAGTGCCGCAAAATGACGTCGAAGCCCAGGCACAGGTGCAAAGCCAGATTTCCGGCGCGCTGCGTTCTATCATGGCCATCGTCGAGAACTATCCCGATTTGAAAGCTAACGAAAACTTTAAAGAATTGCAGGATGCCCTGCGCGACGTGGAAGATAATTTGCAAATGGCGCGGCGCTACTACCAGGCGACGGTTCGCGATTTTAACAATAAAGTGGAAACATTTCCTTCCATGATTATTGCCAGTATTTTCAACTTTACGAAGCGACCCTTCTTCGAATTAGACAGCCCGGAAGAGGCGCGCAATGTGAAAGTGCAATTTTAAACCGAACCAGAATCATCACCTAAACACGTATAACCCATTCACATGAAACGTTTGCTCTGGCTTACCTTTTTTTCGTTTTTCGGATTCGCGATAAGCGCCCAGGAGGCATTTGTCATCAACAATTACGATGTGCAGATCCACGTTACCCCGGATGCCGTTATCGAAATAACGGAAACGATTGATCTTACCTTTTCCGAAAAGCGCCACGGGATTATCCGCAAAATTCCCTATCAGTACTTTACATACGGCGGCGGTGCGGCAGCGCGGGCGTTCAAGAGCCGGGGCAATGAGATCCGGCTTTTTATTACCGAGCTTGACGTGCCCGAGTGGCCGCACGAAACCTACAAGGACCTGGGCTACGAATTTGTAAAAATCGGCTCGCCCGGCAAGCGTGTCAATGGCGCCCAACGCTATGAGATTCGCTACAAGGTTTACAATGGCATTAATTTTTTCGACGATCACAGCGAAATCTACTGGAATGTCATCGGGCATGAATGGGACACTCAGATCGAAAAAGCTTCTTTCACGCTGACCTGGGAGGGCGCTCTACCATCCGGTTACCAGCCCGATTCGTTCGTCGCTACCGGCGAATTTGGCACCACCGGTCAAAATGCAACTGGACAATTGAGCACCGACCGGCGCAGCTTTGCCGGAAAGGCAACCGCCGTTTTGCAGCGCTATGAAGGGCTCACCGTCGGGCTGTCTTTTCCGAAAGATTTTCTGCGGGCGGTGCCTGTGCCACCCCAGGTGATGGCGGAAAAATTCTATTTCAAAAACCAGGAAATCGACATCAAAGTAAATCGCAATGGCATCGCCGACATTACCGAGCGCTACACCATTGTGCCGGTGAAAAAAATGGATCGGCTTACGCGTTTTTTCAATCCCTACATCTACGATCAGCCTGCCGGTGCGCAGGATTGGCTGGGCGGTCGCCGGCGCTACCTGATCAGCGATGTGCAGGTGCAAAACGGCCGGGCGCGGAGCGGGTCGGTGGTATTTGATCTGGAGGATTTGCCGGTGGGCGAGGAACGAACCCTCGAAATCGCTTACAAAAGCTACGGCAGTTTTCATCCGCCGACGGATAGCAGTACCGATGTTGCGCGCTTTGCTTTTTCGCCCTTCGACCGGGAGTTGCACGAGCCCATTCTCAGCAGCCAGGTGCGCGTCATTTTGCCCGATGGCAGCGCCGAAGCGGCGAGCCTGGAAACCCATATTGCCGAAGCGGATAAATGGGAAAGACCCGCCCGTGTGCGAAAGTTGAACGAACAAATATGGGTTGCCGATATTGGCAATGCTGCGGATGATTTTCTGATGCCTGGCGAAAAGCTCGCCTTCCAATTGTTGGTCTCGCAGGCGTATTTTACCGAAACGGTGAACCGCTACGACTGGCAATTGGCCTGGCTCAACAACCGCCTGTTGTTTCTGCCGGTCATCGTGTTTCTGGGGTTGTACTACCTCTGGAATCGCTGGGGGCGCGACGAATCGTTTAGCAAAATGGCACATTACTATCCGCCCGATGACGTGCCTCCTTCAGAAGCGGGTATTTTGATTGACGACGACCTGCACGACCGCGACCTGCTGGCGCTGCTGCCATACTGGGGTGCGAAAGGATATATCGAAATTGAAGAAGTGGGCACGGAGTCTATCTGGAAAAAGGACGATTACATTTTCAAACTGAAAGAGCGACTGCCTAAGGGGGTGCCGGCTTATGAACGGACGATGTTTGAAGGTATTTTCGGAAAAACCGGGCAGCCGGGAAAAGAAGTAAAACTGAGCAGTCTGAAGGAAAAGTTTTATAAGAACATGGTGAAGGCGCGTCAGCAGCTCAATCAGGAGATCAAACGCAAAACCTACTACATGCCTTACACGCGGGGGGCGGGCGCTTTTCTCGTTATTTTCGGTACGATATTGGGTATCGTAGGGCTGTCGAGCGCCGGGCTGGGATTTCTCGGTTTAGAGGAATTATTTACGCGGGAATTGGGGCTGGGGCTGTTTGGCACGGGCATTCTGAGCGTGATTTTTGGGCGCATCATGCCAAAAAAGGCGCCGATAGGGCTGGAGGCATACAAAAAACTGGCGGGCTTCGAGCTTTTTGTGAAAGACGCGGAATTGCCTCGTTTGCAATCCTTCCTCAACGAAGATCCGCATTATTTCGATAAAACCCTGCCGTACGCTATCGTTTTCAACCATGTGGAAAAATGGGCAAAAAAATTTGAGGCGCTATCGGCTCCGCCGCCCGGTTGGTATCATAGCCCGCGCGGGCAGCTTACCACCTGGGCTTTCACCAACAACCTGAGTAGCGCCATGCGCTCGGCGGGTACGACCTTCTCCAGCCGTCCTTCTTCTTCCGGCAGTGGCGGGAGCTTTGGCGGTGGCGGTGGTTTCTCCGGCGGTGGCTTTGGCGGCGGCGGCGGCAGTAGCTGGTAGGGGAGAACGGATGGGCAAGCGACGGAGGTCTATGGTTCGTTTACCGGTGCAAATCCTTTCACCGACTGGAGGTTTCTTTCGATAAAATTCAAAATTGCTACGGTTTACCGTATTAATTTTGCCTAATTGCTACGGTTTACCGAAGGTATTTTAGTATTTTTGTACAAATTCGTCCTGTTTATGATAACCCGCAGCTACCTCAAGCATTTAAAAGCAGAGATTGGAAGCACAAAAAAGATTATTGTGCTGTACGGTGCGCGTCAGGTAGGCAAAACCACTTTGATAAAGGAAGTATTGAAACATTTCGATGGAAAAGTGTTGGAAGTCAATGCGGACGAGCGTCCCTATTGGGAAATATTGTCGAGCAGGGATCTCGCCAGGCTCCGTGCGTTTGTGGAAGGTTATGACCTGCTCTTTATTGATGAAGCTCAACGCATTCCGGACATTGGGATTAACCTGAAAATACTACATGATAAAATTCCTGATTTGAAAATTATCGTCACTGGTTCCTCTTCCCTCGATTTGGCTAATCGAATGAAAGAACCGCTTACGGGTAGGACCTGGACTTACACGCTGTTTCCTGTGGCGCTGAGCGAATGGCGAAATTATAGCGGTGCCAATGCCTTCGAGACGACAACAGCATTAGAAACCTTCCTGCGATATGGCATGTATCCGGAGGTATTTTCATTTGATACAAATGCGAAGAAGGAGCGCTATTTGAACGAAATCACTGGCAGCTATTTGTACAAAGATATACTTGCTCTGGCGAATATAAGGTTTCCGGAAAAGTTGCTGCAGCTTTTGAATTTGCTCGCTTTTCAAATTGGCAGTGAAGTATCTATTCAGGAACTGTCTCAGTCACTTCAAATTCATCGTGAAGCAGTGCTCAACTATATAGACTTGTTAGAAAAGACTTTTGTCATCTTTCGATTAAGCGGTTTTAGCCGCAACCTTCGCAAAGAAGTCACCAAAATGAGCAAGGTATATTTTTACGATCTTGGAGTACGCAACGCCATCATCAACAATTTCAGCGAATTAGCAGCACGCAACGATGTCGGGTTACTATGGGAGAACTTTCTCATAGCGGAACGCATCAAGCATAATACCTATCGTCAACATTTTGCAAATTATTATTTTTGGAGAACTTACGACAACGCCGAGGTGGATCTCATAGAAGAGACCGGCGAGCATTTGACTGCTTTTGAGTTCAAATGGGGAAAAAAGAAGAGCCGCGCTCCTCAGTCATGGACAGAGGCTTATCCGAATGCCGAGTATTCCTGCATCAATCCGGAGAACTTTCTGGAACTGCTGGAATAAACAGAGGGCAATTTTCATCCAACATCAGGAGTCGCCAAAAATACCCGACGACAGGTAGCGATCTCCCCGGTCGCAGATGATACAAACGATGACGCCCTCATCCAGCGTTTCCGGTAATTTTCGGGCTGCAGCCACCGAACCGCCGCTGCTCATCCCCGCGAAAATGGCGTCATCCTGTGCCAGCCGACGCATCGTCTGGGTTGCTTCCTCCTGCGATACATCAATGATTCGATCCACCCGCTCCGGCTCAAAAATTTTCGGCAAAAACTCAGGCGACCACCGCCGGATGCCCGGTATGCTGGAGCCGTCGGTTGGCTGTACCCCCACGATCTGCACATCGGGATTTTGTTCTTTCAGGTAGCGCGACACGCCCATGATGGTGCCCGTGGTGCCCATCGAAGAGACGAAATGTGTGATTTTACCAGATGTATCGCGCCAGATTTCCGGACCGGTAGTCTGGTAGTGCATCCCCCAGTTGTCGGGGTTGGCAAATTGATTGAGCATGAAATACCCGCCCTCGGCAACCATTTGGTCCGCCAGCTCGCGCGAGTACTCGATACCGCCCTTATCCGCCGGCGTCAGGATGACTTCCGCGCCGTAAGCCCGCATGGTTTGCACTCGTTCGAGGGTAGAATTATCCGGCATCAGCAAGGTAATATCCAGCTTGAAAACCCGCGCAATCATTGCCAGTGCGATGCCTGTATTGCCGCTTGTTGCTTCGATGAGGCGCACGCCGGGCTTGATCTCGCCACGATCCAGCGCGCCTTTGATCATACCGTAAGCCGCCCGATCTTTCACACTGCCGCCGGGATTGTGCCCTTCGAGCTTGCCATAAACCGTGACGCTGGGCTTTTGAATCACATTTTTAATTTCAACCAAAGGGGTGTTGCCCACTAAATCGAGAATGGATGCCATTTTTGTTGGGATATTAGGATATTTTAAGATATTGGAATGTTTTAACGGGCAATTTCGTCCATGGCTTCTTCCTGTTTGTAATAAATGCGGGAATCGGGCGGAAGGCTTTTTGTGATCCAGACATTACCGCCGATGATGCTTCCTCGCCCAATTACCGTTTCGCCACCCAAAATAGTAGCGCCGGCATAAATCACCACATCATCTTTGATGGTGGGGTGCCGCTTGGTGCGGGCAAGCTCCTTGCGCACGCTCAGCGCTCCCAGCGTGACGCCCTGATACACCTTGACGTTGTTGCCAATTTCAACAGTCTCGCCAATGACAACGCCCGTGCCATGATCGATGCAAAAGCTTTCGCCGATAGTAGCGCCGGGATGAATGTCGATGCCGGTCTCGCTGTGCGCATGCTCGGTAAGAATGCGCGGCACCAGCGATACCCCCAGGCGATGAAATTCGTGCGCCAGCCGGAAAACCGAAATGGCGAAAAAACCCGGATAGGTGCGAATGACTTCTGTTTTGCTCACAGCAGCCGGATCGCCCTTGCAAATGGCATCGGCATCTTTCTGAAGCAGGTCATATACCCGAGGCAGTTCCTCCAGAAACCGATCTTCGATGTCATCCGCTGTGCCGGGCAGATCATCTTCTATCATTTTTAAAATGGTGTAGAGTTCGAGTTTAATTTCTCCGTAGTGTTGTTGAAACTCTCTGATATTCAGGTATTTACGGTCTGATAATTCCGGAAACATCAGCTTGAGCAAACCATTCAACCACCCGCACACCTGCATGGGCGACGGCACGCGGTGCGTCTCTTTGTGGGTTTTGAACAGTCTTTCAACGAATTGCTTATCCATCGCTTTGGTCTTTATCTTTAAAATACGAACGAATCGGAAAAAGTTGCCCATGTATCGGAGAATAATTTACTTTTTTATTCAGCTCACCAGTGCTGACGGAGCCTCTCCCTCCGGCCGATTACCGATCAGGAAGTGCAAGATTGCGGCCAGCAACATCACCACGCCGCAGCCGATCAGATTCAGCCACAGGAAGGCGACATCGCCCAGAAAATAAACGCCCAGCACGATGGCTTCGCCAATGAGCGCCGCGATGAACGTCGCCGTTCCCTTCACTTTTTTCATAAAAAATGCGATGAAGAAAATCCCCAGAATAACCCCGTAAAACAGAGAGCCGATGATATTAACTGCCTGAATGAGATTTTCAAACAAATCGGCAATAGCCGCAAAGCCCAGCGCAATGGCACCCCAGATGATGGTGAAAATTTTGGACGCGTTCAGGTAATGCCGGTCGGTGGCTTCTTTTACAAAAGAGCGCCGATAAATATCCACTACGGTGGTCGTGGACAAGGCGCTTAGTTCGGAAGCCGTTGAAGACCAGGCTGCACTGAAAATCACCGCCAGCAGCAGCCCGACGATGCCAATGGGCAAATAATTGATCACAAAGGTGAGAAAAACGTAGTCGCGGTCATTGGTTTGGGCATTGGGCACCTGCGTTGTTATCAAAGTTTTCACTTCTTCCCGGATCGCGTCGTCTTTTGCCTGCATTTCCTGCAGCTGTGCCTGGGCTGCCACAACAGCCGCGTCGTCTTGTTGTTCTGTGGCGGCAATCAGTCCGCGCATTTCCGCTTGCTGCGCCTCGAACAAAACAGCGTGTTGCTGGTCCAGTTCGTTCAGACGGGCTTCCGCTTCCGTGCCCGCCAACCGCTCCAGGTTGGCGTTGTTGAAATGCACCGGCGGTCGGTTGAACTGGAAAAAGACGAATACCAGAATGCCTACGAAGAGGATCAAAAACTGCATCGGTACTTTTAATAAACCGTTGAATAGCAGTCCGATGCGAATTTCTTTCAGGGTTTTGCCCGACAGGTAACGCTGCACCTGCGACTGGTCGGTGCCAAAGTAAGACAGAAACAGAAATACACTGGCAAACATACCCGTCCAGAAGTTGTAGCGATCGTTCCAGTCGAAACTGAAATCGACCGTATTGAGCTTGTCCATTTTGCCGGCAAGGCTCACCGCATTGCCAAAGCTGATGTCTTTAGGCAATTTAAAAATCAGAATAGCCGCCGCAATGAACATACCCGTCAAAATGACAACCATTTGCTGTTTTTGCGTCACACTTACGGCTTTTGTTCCGCCCATTACGGTGTAAAAAATCACAAAAATGCCCATCAGAAATATCGTCAGATTGAGCGGCCAGCCCATGATTGCCGAAAGGATGATGGAGGGGGCGTAAATCGTCAAACCCGTTGCCAAGCCCCGCGAAATGAGAAACAGAATCGCCGTCAGCGTTCGGGTTTTCAGGTCGAAGCGGTTTTCGAGAAACTCGTACGCGGTATAAACTTTCAGTCGGTAATACATTGGCAGCACCACGATGCACAGGAAAACCATGGCAATGGGCATACCGAAGTAAAACTGCACGAAGCGCATGCCATCGTCAAATGCCTGCCCCGGCGTAGAAAGAAAAGTAATGGCGCTTGCCTGTGTTGCCATGATGGACAGCCCGATGGTCCACCATTTCAGGTCGTCGTCGCCGCGCAGATAGCTGCGGGAGGTTTTGACGTGTCTTGTTTTCCAGATGCCGTAGGATACGATTGTCAGCAGCGTACCAATCATTACCATCCAGTCCAGTGTATTCATGTAAATGTAGTTTGTGATTCGCGAAATGTAAATTGTGAACAGTGATTGGGGTTGGCTCAGGAATACGTGATTTTAAACAGGTAGAACAGCGTGATGATAACGAGATGAGCAATCAGCACGAAGGCATAGACCTGGTTCCAGGTTTGGAAAACGGGCGGCTTTTCATCGTCGATGGGTTTTGGTTTGGTATCAGGCATTGGGCATCGTGTTTTGATTTTGAGCGATAAAAATAGTCCTTGCCCCGCGCACGGCGTAGTTTTTAACAGTTCTTAACGGAATATTTTCGCATCTCCGACCAAATTTTGGCAGGATAGCGCATCCGAAAAAAAGAAAGGGAACATCCGCCTGTGCGAATATTCCCGTTTTTATTTTTTGCAAAAGAGAAAGACATGGCACGTCTCGAAAACGCGCCATGTCTTCATTTTCGGTTTTTATTCCAGCATCAGCATCCGTTTGGTGACGGCTGCCTGATCGGTTTCAACTTTGTAGAGCAACACGCCGCTGGTACCGAGATCGCTGCGATTGATGATAAACTCATTGTAGCCTTTCTCAAAATCAACGGCTTGCGTGAAGAGCATTCTGCCCGTGAGGTCGAAGATCGTCAGGCGCGCCTGTCCGGTTTGGGGCAATTCAAAAGGAATGACTGTCGCATCCGTTACCGGGTTTGGGCGGTTTTGATATACCACCAGGCCCGGAGCTTCAGCGGTTGCCGGTGCGTAGCTCAGCTCAATCGGCTGGGTTTGTAAATCTCCCGTGTAGGCTTCTGCCGCCAGATAGCGCTGGTTTAACCTCAGGATTTCGCTCAGTTTGCCATTGCGCTTGGCGCGGAAAGTCAGCGTAAAAAGGACGGTTGCATCGCGCAGTTGCGCATCGCCGACCCAGCTTGTCGTTAGTATGCCTTGTTCGTTCATCCCCCCGAAATTATCCGCAGTTATCGATACCGCAGCTGATTTTGCTTCGACAAATTCCAGCGCTTCCGCATCGTATTGCAATGCAAACTGGTAGCCCGCCAGCGCCCCAAAAGCAGCCGAGCGGAACGGAATTTCGTACAATTCGCCTGCGCGGAGCGTTACATCAGTTATTTGCAATGCCAGGGGCTGTGCGGCTTCCCGGCGCTCCGGCGCAGCGTTTTGCACGCTCGACCAGGAACCATCCAGATCGCCGAGTTTAATGCCGACGAAATCGCGAAACATATCCATACGCATCAGGTCAAAGTCGAGTTTTTCGGGCATATCTTCGTTAAAAGGATTGTTCGGGTTGGCAAATTCGTAATCCGCCGGTACGAAGCGCCAGGTTTTACCAATCGGAAATGCCGTTGTAACCGATAGAATTACTTTGCGAATTTCCAGCAAATCGGCGATGGATACGTTGCCAGAGCCATCTACATCCGCGGCGATGTATTTATAAGGCGTATCAAAAGGCGCTACACCTAGTATATGCCGACGCAGCACAACCAGATCGAAAGTGGAAACGCCGTTGAGCGGATGGTCGTCTTTTTCGATATCGAAAGCCCGCACATCGCAGCCTCGTACATCATTGAAATTAAAATTCCCCTGCGTGTCGGTCAGCAGTACGAAATCACTTGCGCCTATGTTCAGTTTTGTGGCAGCATTCGCTACGGGCTGGCCGTGTTCCGTATTTATTTTACCAATGACGTTTACATGAAGGTTGTCGCAAACTTCACTGTGGGGAATCGATTTGAATACCTCATCCTGCATCAGCGTGATGCCGGTATTGCGCATGATGACGTAGTGGAGGCGTGCTTTTTTAATGTGGGTCTTTTCTTCTTCGGTCAGTACAGGGTCGTTTTCGTAATAAAAACGATCGCCATCGCGCAGGGCGACAAACTGCCGCTGCATAATATTCAACAACGTTTCACCAAAGAGCGTACCCGGCATTGGCGTTTCGGAAAGCAAACCGACCCAGACGTCCACTTTATCAACATCGCCGTAGGTGTCTTCGAGTGCCTGCACTGCTTGTGGGTTCGTATTGATTTGGCTGAAAGAAGTGTAGGCAGCCAAGCCCAAATCTTGCCGGAGCGTATTAAAATCCGGCAAACCACGCTCGCGGCCGCGGTTGATGTTGATGGCTGCGAGGTCCAGTCCGCCGGCGCCGGGAGGGCCGAAGAGGAAATTGCGGACGTCATCCATGACTTTATTGTCAAATTGCTGCTGTGTTTGCACGGCCATGCCTTTAAAAAAGGGCTCCAGCCCCAAATCCCGGATCGGGAAAGGATTGAAAAAAGCATCCCGCAGTAGCATATTGCCTTCGGGGATGGTATTTCCATCGTCATCTACGCGCATCAGATTGCCGTTCAGCAGGGTATGCCCCATGCGGAAAGCGGCGGCAGTGAACAGGTTCGCCAGTTGCGGATTCACGTCGGGCTTGTAGCCTTCATAAGGCGGCAGGTGCACGCCCATGGCGGGTAGCCATTCTTCATATACAATCGCCTGAATGTAGCCACTCACATACTTGCGTGCGTGCTGGTACAGTTGTTCATCGTTCCACGTTGGATATTTTTTTGCAAACTCATCGCACAGCAGGTTGTGCTCGCGCACGAAAACCGTGTGCATGGCTGCCAACAGTGGGTTTTCATTAGCACGCACGTCGCCGGCTACGAAATGCTTTTCGTGCAGAGCGACGGGGTCGTCCATCTCCGGCGCATCGTGACTGACCGGCGAATCGTATTGCCCGGTAAGAGTGTTGTACGGCAATAGATTGCCTTCCGAAACTTTCAGCTTGCCACCAACGAACGTGCGCAACCAGGTCGCCCGCTCGTCCTCCGAGCCATACACGCCCGACCCATCGATGAAGGCAGTGATGAGGTTGGGGTGCTGGCGAGGGTTTCCGGGGGCTGTGCCGGTTGACGGGTCGGATACATTCCGGTTCATGGGAATGACCACACTTCCCGTGTTGAAAGGGTCGAACAGGGGATCGCCCCGCGGAACGGTGATGGGCAAAAACTCCGGGCTGTCGGGCGTTAATCCGAAATCGTGATCGAGAAATTGCCCCCACACCCAGAAAAAGTCGCTGAGTACAAAGGGGTCGTTGATGATGCCCGATTGTGCAAAGATGGCATTGCTGATGGCGCGGGGATTGGGTCGGTCGGTGCCGCCCGGCGTTGCAATTCCATCTGCATAACCAATAGAGGCCATCCGCTGGAGGTTGTCTCCGACAGCGCCCCAGTTGGGGGTGTTCAGGTTGTTTTGGATGCCGTCGATGGTTCTGTAGTGCATGGCATCAAACTGTGCCTGCGCGCTCCAACCAATGAGCAAAAAAAAGAATACCGGGGTTCGTAAACGTCTTTTCATGTCGTTAGAATTATAGTCATGAGATAATTGCGAATTACGGGTTTGTTTTGTTTTTTTTGAGTGATAAATGTCACTACACATAATTTCAGGCGCTGGGGCCCATTGGCTGCTCTTTTGTCCGGATTTCGCCAATCTCAAAGATTTACAAAATCTCCTTCACCAATTTGACCCTTAAATACCAGAAAGGGGCTTTCTCAGGTCGTTGCTATTAATGGGGGGAGTAGAATCGTGAGTAAAAATACACAATTATCTCTTTTTTTTCAATTTCCGGCGAATTCTACGGCTAAAAGCCGCTTATGAATTGCGGTGGTGCGTCGAAACAGTTGATCTGCTGTTCAGATTTTGCAAATCTGTTGTACGACATAGCGTTATGTTAATCAAAACGACACGGACTATTGTAAAAAGATACCCTGCGGCATTTTTTGAGGTTGTTCCAATACGCTAAAAATTCCGTTTAGATTGCCGATGTACCAGATAGGAAACGGTATTCGGTTCTGAAAAAAAAATTAATCTTCGCCAAATACTTTGAAGTAAGGCCGGAAGTCTGTATTTTTGAATTATAAACGACAAAAGTCGCTTTTACATACCAATCAATCCCCGGTAGAATTATTTTTTAGAAATTTTATTGAGCTTTCCGGCTATCTCCAAGACAAAATTAGTGCGTACCTTTGTGCCTCAACTAAAAGAGGTCAAAGCTTATGAATTTGGAAAACATTGTAGCTGTTTCGGGCTTACCCGGACTTTTCCGTATGGCAGCTAATCGCACTAATGGTCTGATCGTAGAAGAACTTAATACCGGCAAATCAAAATTTGTTTCCGCAAGGAGGCATCAGGTGACGCCACTGGAGTCCATCGGCATTTTTACCGATGATGGCGAAACAGCCGACCTCCGGGAGGTCTTCCAGGCTATGCTTACCCAGGTGGAAGCGCATCCGCCGGTAGAACACACGGCACCCCCCAACGAATTGCATGAATATTTCGGTAATGTATTACCCAATTATGACCGTGACAAAGTATATACTAGTGACATCAAAAAGGTTGTGAAGTGGTTTGGCATCCTGCAACAGCACGATTTGCTGAACCTAACTGACGACGACAGCCCCGCCGACGAGGAAGAATAGTTCGCTGCTGCTCCGTGCCCGGGTGCGAGGTTGGTCGTCTTGAAGAAATCTCAAATTTTCAAAATGAGCAAACACATGAGCACTAGCATGCTACCCGCGCCGAGGAAAAAAGAATTTTTACCCAAAGGTTTTAAGCTGACCGTTTGGTCAAAGCTCAAGCCCTATTATCAGGCTTTGCTGGATCAACCGATTCAATCCGCAGCCGAACTGGAGCAATGGATTCTCGACAAAAGCGAACTGGATGCGGTCGTCGCCGAATCTTTTGCCTGGCGATACATTAACCTGACACGGGATAACAACGACCCGTCCAAAGCTGATTTGTACCAGTACGCCGTGCAGGAACTCTATCCGAATATCGCGGCTTTTGATAATAAGCTGCAGCAGAAACTGGTCAATTTCCCATTTGCCGCAGCGCTCGACCCACAGCGTTTCTTCACTTACATCCGCGAAATTCAAAATAAGGTAGCCTTGTTCTGTGATGAAAACCTGCCGCTTTCTACCGAAGTGCAACTGCGTACGCGCGAATACGGCAAAATTTTCTCGGAAATGACCATCGGCATGGATGGCAAACAGATGACGCTGCAAAAAGCGGGCACACTCCTGGAAGAAACCAACCGTTCCTGCCGACAATCGGTGTATCACAAAATCAATGAACGGGTGCTGCAGGATGTGGAGCAGTTGGAAGATTTGTTTGATGAACTGCTGCAAAAACGCAAAAAAATAGCCCAAAACGCAGGTTTCGCCAATTTCCGCGATTACAAATTCCAGGCTTTGGGGCGGTTTGATTATTCCGTAGCGGAATGCCTGGATTTCCACGAATCCATTGCCAAAGAAATTCTTCCGCTGGTAGAAAACCTCAACGAGTATCGCCGCCAGGCGCTGGGCGTTGAGAAGCTTCGTCCTTGGGATTTGAATGTGGACATCAGCAGCGGGAAGCCGCTCAAGCCATTTGGCAACGCGGATGAACTCCTGCAAAAAACCATTCGCTGCCTCTCCAGGCTGCATCCGACGTTCGGAGAAGTACTTCATATCATGAGTGAAATGGGGCATCTCGACCTGGAATCGCGTCCGGGCAAACGCCCTGGCGCTTACAATATGCCGCTGCACATGTCGGGGGTACCCTTTGTTTTTATGAATGCAACACAACAACTCGGCGATCTGCGAACGCTGCTGCACGAAAGCGGGCACGCTATTCATTCTTTCCTGACGCGGGAGCAAAAAATAAATGCTTCCAAGCGCATGCCGCCGGAGGTCGCAGAATTAGCAGCTATGACGATGGAACTTCTGGGTATGGAACACTGGGATGTGTTCTTTGAGGAGGAGCAACAACTGCGCCAGGCAAAAATCAACCAACTGGAGAATGTGTTGCGCATTTTACCCTGGATTGCCACCGTTGATAAATTTCAGCATTGGGCATATACCAACCCGGATCATTCGCGGGAAGCACGCAAAGCACGCTGGATGGAGATTTACCTCGAATTCAGTCCCGGAAACGTGAATCGGCAGGGGTTGGAGCATTACTCAGCGTACTTGTGGCACAAGCAACTGCATATCTTCGAAGCGCCCTTTTATTCGATTGAGTACGGCATGGCACAGCTGGGCGCCATTGCGATCTGGAAGCTCTACCGGGAAAATCCACAACAGGCAGTGCAGCGGTATGTCGAAGCATTGCGATTGGGATATTCAAAGCCCATCAGCGAAATTTATGAAAAAGCAGGTGTTGCGTTCGATTTCTCACGGGATTACGTTAGCGAGTTGGGCGCTTTCGTAAAGTCAGAACTGGAACTACTGTTATAAGAAAAGGCTTCTGCGAATAAATATTCAACAGAAGCCGGATCATGTAGATTATTTTTTCTTCTTATCGTTGTTATCTTTGCCATTATCGGAAGAAGCTTCCACGATCGCTTCAATGCCCTTTTCTTCGGTTTCTTCCATTCGCTTGGCAACGAGCTTATCCTTGATTTTCTTTTCGATCTCGAGCGCTACCTCCGGGTTGTCATCCAAAAACTGTTTGGCAGCTTCGCGTCCCTGTGCAATTTTTGCATTATCATAGCTGTACCAGGCGCCACTCTTTTGGATAATATCCTGATCGACGCCCATATCCACGATTTCGCCATTCTTGGAGATGCCTTCACCGAACATAATGTCGAACTCTGCAACCCGAAACGGCGGCGCTACCTTATTCTTGACAACCTTCACTTTGACGTGATTGCCAACGATGTTGCCATCTTTGTCTTTAATAGCAGAACCCGAACGGCGAATATCCAAACGGATGGAAGCGTAAAATTTAAGCGCATTACCGCCGGTTGTCGTTTCCGGGTTGCCGAACATCACGCCAATTTTTTCGCGCAACTGATTGATGAAAATACAGCAGCAACCGGTTTTGCCAATATTGGCGGTAAGCTTGCGCATCGCCTGCGACATCAGGCGCGCCTGCAACCCCATCTTTGCATCGCCCATCTCGCCTTCGATTTCACCCCGGGGCACCAGCGCCGCCACCGAATCGATGACGATGATGTCGATAGCGCCTGAGCGAATCAGATTTTCTGCGATCTCCAGCGCTTGTTCGCCATTATCCGGCTGAGAAATCAGGAGATTTTCTACATCCACACCCAGTCCTTTTGCGTAGTAGCGATCGAAAGCGTGTTCTGCATCAATGAAAGCAGCAATGCCGCCTTGCTTCTGGCATTCGGCAATGGCGTGAATGGCCAGCGTTGTTTTACCGGAGGATTCCGGGCCATAAATTTCAACAACCCTACCACGCGGGAAGCCATTTACACCCAGCGCCACATCCAGCCCCAGCGAGCCGGTGGGGATAGCTTCCACGTCGATTACCTGCTTGTCGCCGAGGCGCATAATGGTACCCTTGCCGTATGTCTTATCGATGCGATCTATCGTCGATTGGAGGGCTTTTAGTTTTGCTTCTTTATCCTGTGCCATTGGTTTTCTATTTTTTATCGCAAAATATGTTTAAAATCAGAACAAAAATAAACTTTTTGTTTTTAAAAAACAAACAAAAGTTGTCCTTTATTTTCTTGAGACGTCAATTTAAGGGAAAAGTAACGAAAAGGCGAGTAAGATATTCCTAAAAAAAAGCATGATTCGCTTTCCGTTTGAAAATGAATCATGCTACAACAATAACCCAAACAAATTAAATAAACACAAAAACTACTAAGGCATAATAGTTGAAACAAAGATACAGGGTGAGGGGGCGCAAAAAAAGGACATTTTCAGGCAAAAGTTCTGGGTTAAAAAAAGGATAAAACGCCTTTTTTAAATTAAATTTTATTGATAATCAATCAGTTATTTATGAAAGAATGAAGCCCTTAACAGCGAAAATCCGTTAAGGGCTTATTCGATTTACAAAGGAATCGTGCTCAGGCCTGTTCCACTGCGGTGCGTTCGCTGTAAGCCAAGATATTTTTCAGCGCCTTTTTGGAAGGGCTGAATTTTACTTTTGGCAATTGATTGTAGCCCTGCTTCAGGGATTGATACGCTGCCCAGAGGGCGTCGTCCTGTTGTAAGGCGTGATTGATGGCAATGGTTTCGGCAGCAGATGTTTCTTTGTAAATGAACCGAATTAAGTGATCTGGTGTAAACGATTGCGGCATAAGCATTTTTTTGGTTTAGATAATCATATTCCCATAAGACTCGGAAATATAAACTGAAATGCAATCTTAAATATTGTTTAACATCCCTTTTTTTGAAAGTTAAAAAAAATGTGTATTGATCGATCAGGAAATGGTGCAATGCCTGGGGTTTTCGGACGGTTTAAGTTCGGGGCTGCGGATCGAGAATTGACAGGAAGGGAGCGCTTTTAAAACACGGTGTTATTCAAGCATCATCCGTTACGTGCGTGCCTGTTTGATGGCGTTCGTACTGCTTGATGGTGAAGGCGTGATCGTCTTTTTCGCCGGCAGGGCGGGCTTCTTCCGAAATGAGTTGCCAGTCGCTCCGGTCCATTTCCGGAAAAAACACATCACCATCGGGTATTTCCACGTCCACTTCTGTGTAGTAAAGCTTATCCCAATAGCGGAGACTTGCCTGGTAAATCTCACCGCCACCGATGATGAAGGCTTCGGTTTCGTCGTCGTCGTAGGCCATTTCGAGGGCTTCTTCTACGGAGCGGGCGATGAGGCAACCCGCAGCGACAAAGTAGGGGTCGCGGGTGATGATGATGTTGGTGCGTTTGGGCAGCGGACGCCCGATGGACAGGAAGCTCTTGCGGCCCATGATGACGTGGTGCCCCAGGGTCGTGCGTTTGAAGAACTTCAGATCGGAAGAGAGATGCCAGGGAATTTGGTTGTTTTTTCCGATCACTCCATTTTTGGATACGGCAACGATGGCGGAAACGAGCATTTTCTGGTTACTGGTTACTGG
>CAZFBU010000034.1:24748-31860 GCA_964517175.1 uncultured Saprospiraceae bacterium | reverse complement strand
AAAATTCCCCAAAAAGCCCTATTTTTATCGGCAAAACATTCTAAATTATGAATATTCAAACCTTTCTGTTGATTGCGCTGCTCTCCGTAGCCGGTGCAACTGCTCCGATCTTCGCCGTGAATGCCCAGTCTGAATTGCAGGGTGCATGGGAGTTTGTTGGCATGGAAAAAGGCGCACAAGTGACCGATGTGCTGTTTTTCAGCGGCAACTATTTTTCCTGGACGAAATACGAAACCGACGGGGGCGCTTTCCTCAAAACCAAAGGCGGCAGTTGGCAGGCGGATGGCGATCAGTTGGTGCTCTCTTTTGAATTCAATTCGACGGATTCGACCCAGGTGGGTCAGAGCGAAGCCTGGACGATGCGCCTGGAAGACGATGCCCTGATACTGGAAAACAACATCGTGGCGTGGCGCATCATTTGGGAAAAGCTCGATAAAGGCGTGAAGACCGATCTCACCGGTGCCTGGCTCTTCTCCGGGCGCGTGCGCGATGGCGAGGTCAGTCGCCGCGACACCAACCAGCCGCGCAAAACGATGAAAATACTCACCGGTACGCACTTTCAGTGGATCGCCTACAACACTGCTACCGGGCAGTTTTTCGGCACGGGTGGGGGCAAATATTCGGCGGAGAATGGCAAGTACGTAGAAAACATCGAGTTTTTCTCCCGCGACAATAAGCGCGTGGGCGCGAGCCTCGAATTCAACTTTGAAGTCAAGGACGGCGAATGGCACCACACCGGCAAGAGCAGCAGCGGTGAGCCGATGTATGAGATTTGGGCACCAAGAAAGTGAGTTTTACTCAAAGAAATGCGTTGCTAATCCTGTAGTTTGGCATTTTTCATAATGTCAATCGGGGAAAGTATGGGCAGTACGAATTGCCCGGCAAAGGTTCCCGCTGCGCGCACGTGGATGATGCCGCGCAGCGTGCCGAGCGCTACGCCCATCAGGATGGAAATAAAGCCCTCCGGGAGCTTGCTTTCGCCATTTTGTTCGGGGATGAAAGACGTCAAATCCTGAATAAAAAAGTCGAAGTTGCATTCCAGCCGCAGCGGTTGGAATCCTGCCTCTTCGTAGTGGTAGGTCAGTTTGGTTTTGATCGTGAAGGTATCCTGCGGGAGGTCATACGCAAAAGTGAAGCCGAAACCGACTTCCGGCGCTTGTTCATTATCCCATTCCTCCGGCGGCTCCTGAATGGTGAAAAATGTCTCATGCACCTTCGTAAGTGCGTAGCTGATCTGCGGTTTGTCCTTGTTTGGCATTGTAAATAATTTTCCAGCTATTTGTACCCTGGCGCACCAGAGGATGGAGGCGGGAAACCGCCATTTTTTCTGTATTCAAATGGAAGGTATCGCGAATATCGGATTCATACGTTTGCACCTGGGGCTTATCCAGTTGTATTTTCTGTTGTTTCACCTTTTTTTCCTGTTCGTTGAGATACGTCTCCATATCCACGAAATGCAGCACCGGTACTTTGCCGATGGCCAGCGCCAATTGCACCAATTTCGATACCCGGTGATTGAAATCGCCTTTCAAAACCTGTGTGATATATCCCTTGCTGACGCCCAGTTTTCTGGCAAATTTTTGGCGGGTCAGGTTATTTTGTTCTAAAAACTGTTCAACGGCATCGTAGAGTTCAGTTTGGATTTTTGTCGTCCAAAAGGTTTCCGTTTGCAGTAATTCTCGTAAGCTTTTCATGCATTATCCTCTTTTGCATCGAAGTACGCCCGTTTGATCTGGCGCATTCGTTGTATTTGTTTGCTTTGTCTTTTTTTATCTTTTTTCAACTCGCCCAAAACGATGATCTTTCCTTCCGCTTCATCTTCAAACAGATAGACGCGCAATCGTCCGGCTTTAATTTCAAAATCGCGGTATGGGTCATCCTTTTTTCGTCCGCTTAGCTCTTTGAATTTTTCCGATGGCAATCGAATTTTTTGCGAAAGTAAAACGATAAGCGATTGTATTTTATCAAGATCTTTTTCAAAATTGCCTGAGCGTTCTATCTCCTCGCAAAATTCATCGAATGGGCAATTGTCATCCACAAACAACTTGTAGAAGTATTCCTTACAGTCCGGCGTTTCTATCCATTCCAACGCAAATGTAGCCATTTTGGTTTAGTTTTTACTAAACTTTTGGTTTTTTTAACTACAAATCCGACGTAATCAGCAGTTCCAGCCGCGTGGTTTTGATGTCGAAGCGCTCGCCGAGGTACTCATTGCACAGGCAGCCTTTGTAGGTATATACGCCGTGCCGCAGCCCCGGGTTGCTGAGCAACAGATGCTCGATGCTGCCGACATTGTTGGCTTTCAGCAAAATAGGGGTGAGGATATTGCTGACGGCGAAGGAAGCCGTTCGGGCTACGCGCGAAGCGATGTTCGGTACGCAGTAATGGACGACGTCGTGCTTTTTGAAGGTAGGCTTTTCCAGGGTGGTTACTTCTGAGGTGGCGAAGCAGCCGCCCTGGTCGATGCTCACGTCAATGATGACGGAACCTGGCTTCATTTTCGCTACTATTTCTTCGCTGACGACCACCGGCGTGCGGCCGCTCTGGGAGTGCATCGCGCCGATGGCGGCATCGGCGGTGATGAGTTCCTGCTCCAGGTAAAACGGATCGATGGCAGAAGTATAAAGCGGACGCCCCACCTGCGTTTGGATGCGTTTGAGTTTGTAAATGTTGTTGTCGAAAATACGCACTTCAGCGCCCAGCCCGATCGCCGCGCGGGTCGCGTATTCAGCCACCATGCCCGCACCGAGGATGACCACTTTCGCACTGGGTACGCCGGAAATACCACCCAGCAACACACCTTTGCCACCGCGCGTGGTGGACATCAGCTCGGCGGCCGTGAGTACGGCATTCAGCCCGGCCAGTTCGCTCATAATGCGCACCACCGGGAAGGTATCAGAATCGTCCTTGATGTATTCCATGGCCAGCGCAATGACGCGCTTGTGGCGCAACTTCTGGATATAATCTCCATTGATAATCGGCAATTGCAGCGGCGAGATCAGAATTTGGTTCGGGCGCATGTAGTCCAGTTCTTTGAGCGTAGGCGGCGCCACTTTGATGATAACGTTTGCCTGGTACACCTGTTCTGGGTCGTAGGCGATATCGGCACCGGCTTCCGAGTAGTCGTGATCGGAGTAGTGGGATTTATCACCCGCACCGGATTCCACCACCACCCGATGCCCTTGCCTTACCAGCGTGGCAACGGAAGAAGGTACCAGCGCTACGCGATTCTCCTGCAAAATGACTTCTTTGGGAATGCCAATGTACAGTTTGTTGGGCTTGTGCTGCACCTGCAGCATTTCCGTTTGTGTCCGATATTGATTTTCGGTAAATTCTTTTGGAACTGGTATTTTCTTTTCCTTCTCGCTCATAATTGCGCTTCGCTTGATTGTAAATTGTGTATTGTTGATTGTCCCGAAGAAATGCTCCATGTGCTTCTCGTGGATCTTCGGCATTCGTTGATAGCAAATGGATCAGGCGAGGAATTAACAATGAGCAATCAACAATTCAAATAGTGCTACAAAAATACGACTTTTCGGGTGGAATCCGCCACAAATGAGAGTTTAATTCGCACCGTGTCTTCCGGCAGCAGTTCTTCAATCAGTTCGGGCCATTCAATGAAGCAATAGTGCGCATCGTACAGCATATCTTCTATGCCAATATCCAGGGCTTCCTGCATATTTTTCAAACGGTAAAGATCGAGGTGGTAAATGGTATCTTCGGTGGCGGAAGTATATTCGTTCACCAATGCAAAAGTAGGACTGACTACCGCTTCCTGCACCCCCAACTGCCGGCAAATTGCCTGGATGAAGGTTGTCTTGCCCGCGCCGATTTCGCCGTAGAAGGCAAATTTGCGGCGTGCTCCGGCAAAGTGGAGCAACTGCCGTGCCGCTTGTTCCAGTTCGGTCGCTTTTTGAATGGTAAATTCCATGCCCTTATTTTCTGATGCCCCGCAAAAGTCTTAATTTCGTAGAACTAAAAAAAGAACGTGGTATGTCAAAAAACAAAAAACGCAGAAAAAAGCAACCAGCCATTGTTAAACTCAAACCGAAGAATTACATTCAAAAAGCAGCGCGCAAACTGCCTATTTACGAATGCAGAATACAGGAAGAATGGCAGGACACTGGTCTCACTGTCGTCACAGTTGCCCGTCAGAAAAGCAACGGCAGTATCCTGCTCGGAGGGTATATAGTGGATGTATGGTGCCTGGGATTGAAGGATACCTATTATGAGGATAATTTGACCGAACAGGAATACGAAGAGAGGATTGAGCAGATTTTCTCTCCGGAATTTAACATCATAACCTGCGAACCTGCGCTGGTGTTCAATGTTATTTACGGCGCTATTGAATTTGCGGAAGATATTGGCTTTAAGCCGCATCCCGATTTCAGCGTGACGGAGTACATCCTGGATGATGTATCAGAAGTTCCTTTTATCGACCTTGAGTTCGGTCAGGATGGCAAGCCTTTTTATATATCTGGCCCGCATGACCAACCGGAAAAAGTGCTTAAAATATTGGAAAAAAATCTCGGTCCGGGAAATTATGATTTTCTTGCCGAATTGTCCGATGATGATTATCAGGAATCTTGAGATTGAGTAGTGAAATAGGTGAAGAATAAAAGTAGCGGGGCTGTTTTCACAACCCCACTACTCATGTCTTTACAAGAGAAATTTATCTTCTGGAGCCGGTAGCGGTTTCTTTTTCAGAAACGACTTTAAATTCTTTGCGGGGCAGCATCTCATCGCGCTGAGAAGTGTGCCAGACAAAAGAAGCGATGATCGTTGCAGCTTGCTTCAGGTCATCTGCAACGAGATGGTCCCAGTTGTCCATATTGGAATGGTGAGTCCGGGTAGAATATGCTACCGGATCCTGAATAAACTGGAAACCCGGAATGCCCACGCCGTCGAATGCCAGGTGATCGGTGCCGCCGGTATTGCTGAGGGTCAGCGTTGTAGCATCGAGGTCGCGGAATTCATCCAGCCAGGCGCGAAATACGGGCGCTACATCGGCATTGCCCTGCAGGTAAACGCCGCGAAGGCGTCCGGTGCCATTGTCCATGTTATAGTATGCCGATATTTTTTCCTGCTCCGGCTTCAGGGCGGTTACATTGCGTCCGGCATCTATTTCGGCAAAGTGGTCGGCAACGTAGCCGCGCGACCCCCACAAGCCCTGCTCTTCACCCGTCCAGAGCGCCAGGCGCAGCGTGCGACGAGGCTTCACGCCGGTTTCTTTGATGGTTTCCAGCAGAATGCGCGCCGCTTCAATCATGGTGGAGGAGCCTGCGCCATTGTCGGTAGCCCCGGCAGCAGCGTGCCAGGAGTCAAAGTGAGCGCCAAACATAACGACTTCATCCTTCAGGTCGGTACCGGGTATTTCGGCAATAATATTGCGTTCCATGCCCTTATCCGGGTTGGCGAAAGTTGCCTGCAGGTTCATTTTCAGCTTCACGGGGATGCCTTTTTTCATGAGCCGGAAAATGTGATTGTAATGTTCTACGGCTACGGTTGCCTGTGGGATGACTTCCCGCCCGTCGTCCCAAGCGCGACCTTCCGCCGTGCGCGCACCACTCACGAAGATGGTGCCGAGGTCGCCCTTGTAGCTTCGATCAAGGATAGCCAGCGGCTTTTCTTCATAAAGCAGGTTCCAGAGAGCGTTGGAAAAGTCGCGATTGGAAAGATAGTTGCGATATTGCCCGACGGTGGGAGCGGGTGCGTTTGCCATGTCCAGCAGGCGTTCGGAATCAAAGCGTTTTGCCGGTGCGTCAAACCACTCATCGACGATTCTGGCTGTGTCCAGCAGTACGAATTTACCCGCCAGTTTGCCTTTGTATGCTTCCAAACCGGCTACGGTATTGGCATCGATGTAAATAACTTCGCCGCTTACTTCGCCTTTCGTTGAGCCTGACCAGGCTTTCGCATAAGCGTGAATGGGGAAGTAGCCCGGTTCGGCAGCGTGCATTTCAAAATGATTCAACTCCCAGCCACGTCCGAAAGGTCCCCATTCTTCGGTATGCACATTTTGCATACCCATATCTTTCAGGTATTGTACAGCCCAGGCGGTAGCTTTATCCAGCTTGGGCGAAGCGGTGAGGCGCGGGCCATAGACATCCAGCATCCAACTGGCGGTTTCCATAACCTGGCTCTGCTCGAGTCCGTGTTTGCGGATGATCTGGTTTACCTCAGAATCCGCTTTTTCCTGAGCAAAAACCTGCAGACTCAGACAGCAAATTGCCATCAGAACAAGTGAAAAATATTTCATAAGCGAGTGTATTTAGGTGATTAAATATGTTGATTAGACATTGAATTGGTTAAAAATAATCCGAATTCCGCAAAAAATATGTTTTTACATCAAAAAGTATGACCGCTGCCGGTGTTGATCACTGCCATTTGCATGCCAAAAAGATTTTGCCGGGATAGTTGGGAAATTCGACATATTCTTTACATTTACAGCCTGTTAAATGCAGATGCGGAGTAAGATTTACGATGAGACCTCCATTTCCATTCAAGGCTGTTTCGCTGGCCGTTGGCCTGATTGCCATCCTGGTATTTATTTATGACATTGGTTATGAATATGATATTGGTTTCAGCCGTCAGTTACCTCTTGTTTATTTCGTTTTACTGAATACGTATATCTTTCTGAATATCATTAAATTATTGGCTCTGGCGGGCACGATTTCTTATCGTACGCAGTCCTTGATGATCGCTTCGCTGATTGGCGTTTTGCTCTATCTGCTAATTTCCATGCAAATGGAAAGTTTATCGCTGCAGGAGATACTGACCCGCAACCTGCCACTGCTTCGGATTTGTACGGTTTTATTCATTTTGGTTGAATACAGCATTATCGTCGAGCGTTTTTATTTAGCAAAATTTCAGCCAGCGTTCATTTTTGCGATTAGTTTTATGCTGCTGATTACCGTGGGGGCTTTGCTGCTCCTGCTGCCCATGGCAACCGTAAAGCCGCTGTCGCTGGTAGATGCAGTGTTTATGTCCACTAGTGCTGTTTGCGTTACGGGGCTATCCGTCGTGGATATTGGGCAGGATTTCACCATTGTCGGGCAGGTAATTATCATGTTGCTGATTCAGGCCGGAGGCTTGGGCGTACTCACCTTTAC
>CAZFBU010000034.1:16344-24648 GCA_964517175.1 uncultured Saprospiraceae bacterium | reverse complement strand
AGGTAATTATCATGTTGCTGATTCAGGCCGGAGGCTTGGGCGTACTCACCTTTACATCGTTTTTTGCTTACTTTTTTAAGGAAAATCTATCGTATCGGGAGAGCTTGTTTGTTCGGGATTTCATCAGTTCGGGCAGTTTGAGCAATATTTTCCGGCTGGCGGTCAATATCGTAGCGCTAACGGCTATTACCGAAGGCATTGGAGCGGTGCTGATTTATTTTTATATCCCGCCGGATGCCGTTGGTTCTACCAGTGAGCGCATTTTTTTCGCCATTTTTCACGCTATTTCTGCATTTTGCAATGCCGGTTTTTCCACCCTTTCTGATAGTTTTTACGAAGCTTCTTTCCGTTTTAACTATCCGGTGCACCTGACCATCGCCCTGCTTTTTATTTTTGGAGGATTGGGATACAATATCATGTTTAACATGATGGATTATATCCGGGAAAAAATCGGTAATCTTTTCAAGCGTTACGTGTCGCACGAGCGCAACTATCGCAAACGTCCGCGTATCGTGACGCTGAACTCGAAAATCGTCATTTATACTACACTGATACTTACGGTATTCGGTACATTATTCTTTTTCTTTGCAGAATACAACAATACCCTGGCGGAGCACAAATCTTTTTTCGGAAAAGTCATTACGGCTTTTTTCGGCGCTGTCACTCCGCGTACTGCCGGCTTCAATACCTTTGATACCAGCGCTTTACATATTTCTACCATTATGATCGTGTTGCTGCTGATGTGGATCGGGGCTTCGCCGGCATCCACCGGCGGCGGTATCAAAACGAGTACTTTTGCCATTGCGACGCTCAATATTTTCAGCATCGCGCGCGGGCGCACGAAGATCACCCTGCTGCGGCGGGTCATTTCCGATTATTCGGCGCGCAAAACTTCTGCCATTATCAGCATGTCCCTTATTTTTGTGGGGCTGGGCGTGTTTTTTATTTCCAGTTTTGAGTCAGGTGGCAAAGAGGATTTTTTGCGGATTGCATTTGAATGTTTCTCCGCGTACAGCACCGTGGGGCTTAGCCTGGGCATTACCGGCAGCCTCGAAGATGCGAGTAAGGTCGTGCTCATTTTTCTGATGTTCATCGGTCGGGTAGGGGCGATCAACCTGCTCATCGGCATGTTGCGTCGCCTGGAAACGAGCCATTTGAAATATCCGGAAGAGGATATTTTAATTAACTAAATCGCAGGCGGCTTTGTTTTGACAATACAAAAATGCCATTTATCATTAACATAAAAGAGAAATGAAAGTCATTGTAGTCGGGTTAGGAAATTTCGGGAAGGCACTGGCGATCCAACTCTCGGAAATGGGGCACGAAGTCATCGGGGTGGACAAATCCCTGGAAAAAGTGGAGCAACTGAAAGACCAGATGTCGCACACCATTTCGCTGGATGCAACCAATCCGGCAGCCATTCAGCAACTCCCGATTAAGGATACCGACATTGCCGTTGTGGCCATCGGCGAAGATGAGGGGGCTTCCATTCTCACGGCAGCCGTACTGAAAACATCGGGTTTTACCCGCATCATCGCCCGGGCGCTTTCGCCCACGCACGATAATGTGCTGGAGGCGATGGGCATTGAGGAGATCATGCACCCGGAGCAGGATTCCGCAGAGCGGCTTGCCAAGAAACTGAACCTGAAAATCGCAATAGAATCCTTTGAAATTGACCGCAATTATTCCATTGTAGAAATCAAAACGCCGGAGGAGTTTGTCGGCAAATCGATACTTGAGGTGGATCCCCGGCGCAATCACAATATCAACATTGTCACCATTTTGCGCAAACGCGCCCGCAAAAATCTGCTGGGCGTACGCACCACCGAGTGGAATTCCATCGGCGTTGTGACGCCGGATGAAGTCTTTCTGGAAGATGATATTCTGGTCGTTTTTGGTGAGAACCCTTGTATTACAAAAATTTGTGTGGATCAATAAGGAGGGATGAAAGGACGGCAGCCATGCCTCTTTCACCCCTCTTTTGCTAATAACAAGTAGTGTTTGAGGATTCGTTTTTGGTCTTCAGGATTATACGATTTCTGTTTTTTCCGAAGGGGCGCACCGGTTGCCGGAAAAAAGAAAACTGGGCAGTTGTGCGTTTCACGACTACCCAGCCCGGAATAATAGCAACTATCTACTTATCTCCAATTGCCCTTCTGAAAAATAAAACACCCTATATTCTTGAGCTTTCGGCACGTTCGCCGAGCGTTAACATCGATAAAAAAATCGGGGGTCAGCATAAAGATGGCAGTTTGCAACATTCCTGTCAGCAAAATCTTCAGCGATGAATACGGATTGTAAACGGTTTTTCACAAGAAATTCTCACGGACCGTCACATCTTCGTACCACACCCCCGTCTGGGATAGCCTCTCAAAACAAATGAGCTTGCGAAGGCTATCGGGTTTCTTTCAGAGCTTTCGGTGAAAAGCGCCCTGCGCCCGAGGCGACAGGGCTTCCGAATTGCCCTATGAACAAAATTTCAGTTTTATCATAGTATGAAGGCTCGTGCGCCTTACAATCATTGCTACCTGCTGAAGACTCAAAAAAGATCGGACGATGGTTTTTATGTTGCCCACCGTCCAATCAAGCTAAGTGAGTCTTGGAATTAAGGACAGATAAATAAAAATTAAACCAGATTCTTGTCAATTTTTTGATGCGCCATTGTCCCTTTTGACTTTCCTTTGCGCATTCACTTTTTGCTTATGCCATGTTTTCCTTCTGATTACACTACAAATATATCCTACCTTTTCCGGCTGACAAAACCACGCAAAGTGGTAAGTTCAGGTTTCTAAAATTTAATTTTTAACATAATTGGAGTTTTAAGGTGCTTTTTTATTTTTACTTAAAATATTGATTATCAGTTATTTGTTAGATAATTTTATCTTCCATCTATTTCACTTGTATTTCTCCTAAAATTTACGCAACTTCAGGTTTCTAAGCATGGATAAAAAAAATCACTTTTTTTCAAAAATGGTCAACTTTAATAAATAAACGGTATTTTTCAATTAGAAAACGGTTGTTTTTTATCCAAAAAGAACTCAACTTATACCAAAACCTCCTGTTCGATGAAGAGCAAAACCGACCTTTTTCAACTCATACGAGCGATGTCCAAATCGGAAAAGCGGTATTTTACCCTCGATGCGCAAAAAAGCGGACGCAAGGGCGCGCGCTATCTGGAGTTATTTCACGCGATTAACGGCATGGAGGAATACGACGAAGCCCGCCTGCGTAAAAACTTTCCGAAAAACCTGCCAACGGACAAAGCCTACCTCTACGAAGCCATCCTGCGTAGTATGCGCGACTACCGCAGCGCCAATTCGCACGCCGCCCGCATCAAAGAACTGATTCTGGATGCCAAATACCTGTACGAACGCGGGCTGTACGACCAGAGCGAAGAGCGCCTGAATATTGCCAAATCTTTGGCGTATGAACTCGGCGACCAACTTTCGGTGCTGGAGCTGAACAAAGAACACCGACGCCTCCTCAAAGACACCAAGCGCAAGGGCTACGAAGCGGAGCTGACAAGCCTGATTGAGGAAAAAAACCAAAATTTGCTGCATTTGGAAGAAGAGTTATCTTATCTCGACCTACACGACCGGCTGCTGCTGGAAATCCGGAAAAGTCCGCAACGGCTGGAAGCAACGCAGAAAGCGACGCTGGAACAGGAATTTAGCGACCTGATGGAGCAAACGCCCCGTGCGCCCGACACTATTCAGGGCAAATTGCGCTACTACCAGTGCATGGCATTGCTCTACCAATTGCTCGACCAACCCGACCGGGTGTATGCGTATTATACCAAAATTGTGGCTTGCTGGGATGACAGCCCGAAGTATAAGGAGGAAGAGTTTTACCGCTACATTCTCGATGTGTCCAACCTGCTGCACGCTACTTTTTCCGATCAGACCAAATTTCACCTTATGCCAAAACTGCTGGAAAAGCTGGAACAAGAGCGACCAACCAGCGTCCACGACCAGAAAGTGCTCTTTCAGAAAAGCACGACCTACCGGCTGGTTTATGCCATTAATATCGGCGATTTCAATCAGGTAGAAAAGCTTGCCGCCAATATCGAAAAAGGTTTAAAGCAATACGACATCGGGCGGAGTAGCGAGATGACTATCACATTCAACCTCGCTATTTTGCTCTTCATGGCAGAAAAATTTGAGCTTTGCAGGCAATGGGCAGAACGAATCATCAGCCGGACGAAGAGCGATGTGCGAAAAGACATTCAGAATACGGCGAGAATTCTTCACTTAATTGCCGTACTTGAACTGGATGATTTTGAAGAAACAGAAAACGCACTGCGCAATACCGGGCGCTATTTTCAGAAAGTTGCCAGAGAGCTTACTTTTTATAAAAATTTGCTCGTACACATCAGAAAACTGCACAGCGACGCACCTTCGGAAGCCAGAAAAACGCTGCTCGAACTGGAAAAATATCTGCAAAAATTGCGGCAAGCCCAAACCAAGATACCACTTGGACTGGACGAACTGATGCTGCTCTGGATTGAAAGCCGGGTAAAGCGGCAAAGCATTGCCCGGATCATGCAGGAACGTCAGCAGTCGGCCGTTTCCTAAGAGTGTGTTTAAAATTCGTTTTTGAAGTCGAAAATGGTCAGATTTGGGTTCTCACAAAGCGTTTTTTGAGCTGCATAGCAGCGCTACGGAGCGAAAAAAAGGCAAAGTGAGTTTACCCGCCTTTGGCGGGGTTCCATAGATGAACATTTGCAGACCAAAGTATGAAATTTAAACATGCTCTAAGCACGCATGGGCACCAACACAGCGATGAGTTGATCCCCCGATTTACGGATGTTGATGAAGCCTTCGCGCAGATCGAACAAGTACCCTTCGGCATTCAGGTTGTCACTTTCGCCGGTGAGGCTGCTGTCGATATCCGTTGCGCCAATGAGTACAAATCCGAAATTTTTGCGGATGAACAAAGCCGACCATTGGGCATTATCGGTGGATAGCCGCACGGACTTCACCCGCTGAATGGGGGTAGCCGTAGCCTCCGTTACGCTGCGGGTAGAAGCAGCGAGTACCGGCTTGCTACCGGGGTCGGGCATTGGTTCCAGCGCCGATACAACCGTCAGTTGCCCACCGAGCAGCCCGACGTACACACCGCCGATGGCGTGCAGCGAGTAAGGAATAGCCCGCCCGTTGCCCTCAATGAGGTAGAGCGTCGTCATATCGGTAGAAAGCGTGATCGTATTTGCCATCGGTGCCGGTATGGGTTGTATTTTTATCGAATCTTGCATGGATACGGATTCTTCTTTCGGTTTTCTTTTCTTAGACATGATGAGGGTGTAGTTTGATTCTCGTCAAAATTAGGAATAATTGAGCAAAAGTTAACGCTTTTTTCATCGAAACACCCGGAATGTCAGGTCAAGTTTTTGTTAACACCCGATGGCGCGCTCAATAGCCCAGAATTTGCAGCATCGCCTCCGGTGTTTGTTCTTCCTGATACAAAATATCCACCAGATTGCCCTTCGCGTCTTTGTCCACAATGACGTGCTTGGGCGAGGGGATCAGGCAATGCTTGATGCCGCCATAGCCGCTGATCGCATCCTGATACGCGCCGGTATGAAAAAAGCCGAGGTACAGCGGCTCTTCATTTTTTTCGTCGAATGCCGGCAAATATACCTGGCTCTGGTGCACTTCCGAGTTGTAGTAATCAGAATTATCGCAACTCAGCCCACCGATGTTCACCCGGTGGTATTCGTTGTTCCACTTATTGATCGGCAGCAGGACGAAGCGTTCGCCTATGCCCCATGCATCCGGTAGGGTCGTCATCAGCGAATTGTCGATCATGTACCAAACCTCCGAGTCGTTTTGCCGCTTTTGCGCCAGCACCGAAAAGATGGTTGCCGCGCTTTCGCCAACGGTATATTTACCAAATTCGGTGAAAATATCTGGCTCGGGCACTTCTTCTTCTTCGCAGGTATCGGAGATCAGGCGCACAATCTCCCGGATCATGTATTTGTAGTCAAACTCAAAACCCAGGGAATTGCGAATAGGCATGCCGCCGCCGATGTTAATGGCGTGCAAATCCGGGCTCAGGCGCTTCAGTTCGCAGTAGAGCTTGATGGCTTTGCGCAATTCGCCCCAGTAGTAGAGCGAATCCCGGATGCCCGTATCCACAAAAAAGTGGAGCATCCGCAGCTTGAACTTTGGGTTGTCGGCAATTTTTTCCTTGTAAAAGTTCAGCACATCCGCGTGGCGCAGCCCCAGGCGCGAAGTATAAAACTCAAAGTTTGGCTCTTCTTCCGTCGCTACGCGAATACCGACGTTGCAATCGCCCTCCACATGCTGCTCGTAGTAATCGATCTCGTGTTTGTTATCAATCACCGGCAGTACATGGAAGCCCTCATTTATCAGCCCGATGATGCGATCCATATAATTTTCCGGCTTGAAGCCATTGCAGATAATCATCGTTTCTTCCTTGTCCACTTTGCCTTTGGCATACATGCGCCGCACCAGGTCAATATCAAAAGCCGAAGAAGTCTCGATATGTACTTTGTGATCCAGCACCTCATTCAGTACGTAGCTGAAATGGCTGCTTTTGGTGCAGTAGCAATACTCGTACTTGCCGGCGTACCCCATGGATTTCATGGCGCGTGTGAAGAGGTTTCTTGCTTTTTTTATTTGCAGACCAATCTTCGGCAGGTAAGTCAGTTTCAGCGGCGTGCCGTATTTCCGGATCAGATAAATAAGTGGAATGCCGTTGAACATCAGGTAGCCGTCTTCGATGTCGAAGCCTTCCTGCGGGAAGTAAAAGGTTTGGTCAATGAGATCGAAGTATCTGTTTGTCACCTCGCGTTGCGTTATTTTTATTTTAAAAATGAAATCTCTGAAAATGAGCAACAAAAGTAGGAGTTAATACACAATATTTTCAAAACAGTTTTGCCTTTTTTGTTTATTTTTTCAATTTGCTTTTTTTCCTTATCCAAAAATACTGGCTGCCTTTTTTTACCTTTGCCCAATCCGAGAAAGAATCAGACAAAGGGATTGAATCCTGAAATTTTTAGAATCAAAATCAACTATGGAAAAACTGGATGCCCTCAATCAAGTGGCCGAATTTCACCGCACCTTTCGCCATCCCATCGAGCCGAAACCCACCATTCCGGCTGCCGAGCGCTGCCGCTTGCGCGTGGCCCTGCTGGAGGAAGAATTGCGGGAGTTTCGCGAAGCCATTCAGGATGGCGACCTGGTGGAAATTGCCGATGCCCTTTGCGACATGCAGTACGTGCTCAGCGGTGCGGTGCTGGAGTTTGGGTTGGGTGAGAAATTCAAAGAATTATTTGACGAAGTGCAGCGTTCCAATATGAGCAAAACCTGCCACAGCCTGGAAGAAGCCGAAGCTACGGTGCGCCACTACGAGCAAACGCGCGGCTACGAGTGCTACATCCATCAGGAGGGCGATGCTTTTCTGGTGTATCGGCAGGGCGATCACAAAACCCTGAAATCGATTAATTATTCTCCGGCGGATTTGCGCAGCATCCTGGAAAAATAGAACCTATGGTAACGAAGCAAAAATACTACGTGGTTTGGCAGGGCGTGGAGCCGGGCATTTATGATAGCTGGGCAGCTTGCCAGGCACAGATCAAGGGCTACCCGGGTGCGAATTACAAAGCATTCAAAACCAGAGCGGAAGCCGAAGCTGCTTTCTATGGCGACGCCCCGACCAATGCCCGCAGCAAAGACAAGCCGGAGCCGAAAGCGCTGACCGGAGAGATGGAAAAAGAAGTCGTCTGGGATAGCATCGCCGTGGACGCAGCCTGCAGCGGCAATCCCGGTGTGATGGAATACCAGGGCGTGGATACCAAAACCGGCTATCGGTTTTTTCACCAGAAATTTCCACTCGGCACGAACAACATCGGTGAGTTTCTGGCGATCGTGCACGCGCTGGCCATGTTCAAACAGCAGGGAAAAGACACGCCCATCTATACCGACTCCCGCAACGCCATGAAGTGGGTGCGCGAAAAGAAAGCAAAAACGACGCTCAAGCGTACCGTGCAGACCGAGCAACTCTGGCAGGTCATCGAACGAGCCGAAGCCTGGCTGAAAGCGAACACCTATAAGAATAAAATCTTGAAATGGGAAACTGAGCGCTGGGGCGAAATACCCGCCGACTTCGGTAGAAAGTGATCGGATATTCAGGCAGTTGTATTTGATAATCCAATGAAAACATTTCACGCTGATTGTCAATGTTCTAACGGACTGCCTACTGCACCTGCCTACTTCTTTATCGCCTGGTATTGAATTTGAGTTTGTAATCCGCTTTTACCTTGCCCTTGCGAATATCCTC
>CAZFBU010000034.1:0-16244 GCA_964517175.1 uncultured Saprospiraceae bacterium | reverse complement strand
TGGTATTGAATTTGAGTTTGTAATCCGCTTTTACCTTGCCCTTGCGAATATCCTCCAGTTTGCGGCGCACGAGGCGCTTTTTTACTGGCTTCAGATGTTCGATGAACAAGACACCGTCGATGTGGTCGTACTCGTGCTGGATAACGCGGGCATTCATACCGGTGAAAGTTTGCTCGTGCGGCTCAAAATTTTCATCCAGCCAGCGCAGGTGCAGGGTTGGCTGGCGCTCTACGTCGCCCCGTACGTCCGGAATGCTCAGACAGCCTTCTTCGTATGCCCAGGGCGTGCCGCTTTCTTCTACTTTGTGCGCATTGATGAAAACCCGCTTGATGCCTTCCGCTTCCTTGCCTTCGTCCATGATTTGTATAGTGTCAATCACAAACAAGCGGATGGGGAGGCCCACCTGAGGTGCGGCAAGTCCCACACCACTGGCATTGTACATGGTTTCCCACATGTTTTCGATCAGGATTGGCAGGTCGGGATAATCCTGCGGAATGTCGGTAGCTATTTGCTTGAGTACGGGCTGACCGTAAGCGTATATTGGCAGAATCATGTTGATAATCAACTGTTTTTATATCGCGTATTTTCTAAATATTCCTGCAAAATGAGCACGGCGCTTATTTTATCGACCAGCGCTTTGTCGCGACGTTTTTTCTTTTTGGCGCCACTTTGCAAGATAATTCTTTTTGCATCTTCTGAGGTGAATCGTTCGTCCTGACTAACAACCTCCACCGCCGGGAAAAGTTCGCGCAGCCTTTTTTTGAATGCCTCTACTTGCGGGGCAATCTGCGCCGGCGTACCGTCGAGGTGCATGGGTTCGCCCACTACGATCGTTTCCACTTCTTCTGTTTTCAGATAAGTTTTCAGGAATTCAAACACCTTTTCGGTCGGCACGGTATCCAGTCCGTTGGCAATTATTTGCAGCGGGTCCGTCACGGCAATGCCGATGCGCTTGGTACCATAATCAATCGCCAGAATTCTTGCCAAGAGATACTTGATTTTGAAGAACGAATACTAATGGAGAGCAAAGATACGGAAAGTTTGAAAAAAAGCGTTGCCAGGACAGCTTGGAAAACCAGCATACATCCTGACAACCGTTCCCCCTTACTTAAAATCTTAAAAATGCCTAAGATTTTCTCTACGTTGACGGCAAAGATAATAACCGCCTGATATATTTTTCAGCAAAAAGTGACTTATGTGCAAATAATGTTGATGAACTGGTGAATCATTATGTTCAACGACATTTTCGAAAGCAAAATAAAGGTATCTTTTACAGACCGCCAAACTTTTTGATGCAATACTTATAAAGATTTTTTGTTTAGTAATCAACCGACATTTATTGTCTAAACAATTGATAATCAGCTAAATAATGTTCAATCGGTTCATGAGCTTGTCTTTGTAGGTTCTGCCCAGCGGCAAGCTGATTCCGTTCACCGAAATCATGTGCTCATTGGTATCGACTTTCTCGATCCGGTCCAGCCGGATGATGTAACTTTTATGAATCTGGATAAACTGATCCTGGGGGAGCATGTCCGCCAGCCTTTTCAGAGAAGTTCGGGCGGCGTATTTTTTGTCCTGCACATGTATTTCGCAGTAGTTGCCGTCCGCTTGTATCCAGTCAATCTCGGTTAGCCGGATGCGTGTCAGTACGTTATTCGTCCGGATGTAAAAACTATCTCTGGAAGCCAGATTGACAGACGCTTCCTTGTCATTCATGGAATTTAGTGTCAGTAACATTGTTCAATTTGTTTTTGTGGATTCCCTGGTGGCTCAAGTCTTACATTCTTGACAATCAGCTAAGCTGCAATGATCGCATGGATAAAGCCGGATAATTGCCAGATAATTCGGACTGTCGTACCAGCATTTTTCGCCAGTTTTCAAAATTTTATTCTGGTATTGAGACGAACAAAAAACAAAAAGTCACTTTTTATCACAAAGCATAGCCGAAAAAATAAGCTGAGATAAAAAAGGATCGGTAACGTCGTTTTTTGGAGAAGTGGGGTAGAAGCATGAAAGCAGTAATCATACCATTTTTTGGGTGTATGATTCGGAAACCTTATCTTTCCAGCCGATTCCACAATTGCAAACCATATCTTTAGCATATGAAACAAATTACTGATATTATGCCGCTGCGCGGTGCTGTTCGTCACTATGACTGGGGCGGTACAAATTTCATTCCAAAATTAATTGGAATGGAAAATCCCGGACAATTACCATTTGCCGAACTTTGGATGGGGGCACACCCTTCGGCACCGGCGCAAGCCCTGCGCAACGGGCAAGCGCAGCCTCTAAACGAAATCATTGAGGCTGCCCCGGAGGCCGTGATGGGCGAACGGGTGGCAGCGGACTTTCAAAATCGCCTGCCTTATCTATTCAAAGTGCTGGATGTGCAAAAAATGCTCTCCATCCAGGCGCACCCGACCAAGGCGCAGGCAGAGGAGGGGTTTCAAAGAGAAAACGAAGTCGGCATTCCGCTGGATGCGGCGAACCGCAACTATAAAGACGATAACCACAAGCCGGAACTGATGCTCGCGCTTACGGATTTTTGGCTGCTGCATGGTTTCAAGTCTATGCCGGACATTCAGGAAACGATCAAAAAAGTACCTGAATTTGCGCCTTTGCAAGGAATGGCGACGCAGGGCGATATCTACGAATTGTACAAATATATAATGGAAATGCCAGACAAGGCGGTCAATGCCATGCTGCAACCCCTGGAAGAACGCCTGTCGCGCACTACGCCCAAGAAAAACACGCCCGATTACTGGGCAAAACAGGCCTTCCGCGACCATCCGCCCCGGAATGGGAATTACGATCGGGGCGTTTTTTCCATTTACCTTTTTCATTTACTTCGGTTGCAACCGGGGGCGGCTATTTTTCAGGCGGCGGGTATTCCGCATGCTTATCTGGAAGGGGTGAATGTGGAACTGATGGCGAACTCTGATAATGTTTTTCGCGGCGGGCTGACCAGCAAGCATGTGGATGTACCGGAATTGTTGAAAAGTCTGGTTTTTGAAGCAGTAGAACCTCACATCATGGTAGGCGAGCGGCTATCCGAAACGGAAACCGTTTTCCGCACACCGGCACCCGACTTCGAGCTGCGAGAGATAACGATTTCCGATCAGGTAGCACATGACTGCCCCAGTGCCGACGCGCCCCATACCCTCATCGTGATGGAAGGAGAGGTGCAGGTGAATCAGCGTATTTTCCGGCGGGGCGAAATTTTCTTCGCGCCGGTTGGCAGCGCTTATCGCATTACGACGAACACTCCGAAAGCACTTATTTACAAAGCAACCGTGCCTTAGAGTATGTTTTAAAATTCGTTTTTGAAGTCGAAAATGGGTCAGATTTGGGTTCTCGCAAAGCGTTTTTTGAGCTGCATAGCAGCGCTACGGAGCGATAAAAATGCGAAGCGAGGTTTCATAGATGAACATTTGCAGACCAAAAGATGAAATTTAAACATGCTCTTAGCGAAAGCGAGTCGATTCGGCCGTATCCAGGCTTTTAAGGATGATGTTGTCGGTGCGGTATTTTCGCCCGTTGCGGTAGTATTCCAGACTGACCCGGTCACCCGGGCGGAACAATGCTACCTGCTCCTGCAACTCCGGAATGGAGGAGACATTAATATTGTTTATTTTTACAATAACATCACCGGCGCGCAGTCCGGCTTCGTGAGCGCCACTGCCATTATTGACGTTCGTGACGTAAATGCCACCCACGTTGGGTAATGACAAATCAGTCGCCAATCGAGCATTCACATCGGATATCCGGACGCCCAGAATGGCTCGTTTTACTTCTCCAAAATCGCGCAAGTCGCGAAATACTTTTTTTATCAGATTAGAAGGGATGGCGAATGAATAGCCTTCATAACCGCCACTTTCACTGATAATTGCGGTGTTGATACCTACCAGTTCGCCCCGTGTATTCACCAGGGCACCCCCACTGTTACCGGGGTTTACTACGGCATCGGTTTGAATGAAAGATTCGATGGCGTAAGTATTTCGCAGGATGTTGATATTGCGGGCTTTAGCGCTGATGATGCCCGCCGTCACGGTGGAGTTCAGATCGAATGGATTGCCGACTGCCAGCACCCAGGCGCCTACTTCCACCCGGTCCGAATCGCCAAAGAACATGGTTGGCAGGTTTTTCTCATTCACATGCAGCAGGGCCAAATCCGTGTGCTTGTCGTAGCCCACCAGGCGCGCCGGTCGGGTGCGATTATCCGCCAGCACCACCTCAAACTTTTGCCCTTCTTCTACAACATGATAGTTCGTCATAATATAACCATCGGCTGCCAACGTCACTCCGGAGCCGGAGGATACGCGATACCCCGTCGTGCCAAAGCTCGTGATACTGACGACCGGTGCGGTGACGCGTTTGGCAATATCCGTAAAATCGGGAAAGGAATAGGAATTCCATTCGCGTGGATTTGCATTGACGGGAGCTGCCGGTTCGTTTTTTTGATGCACCAATTGTGCACTGGTTGTTTCGGGGTTCGGCTGCAGCCGGTCGAATGTAAAAAACTGCCAGCAAAGCAGGAAGGTACAAAAGGAGCTAACAACGGCAATGGCGGTATTCTGGAGAATAGTTCTCATACATATCTGGTTTTCAATATATAAAATGGAATAAAGGCATGAAGCCGGCGCATATTTAGTTTCCGAAATTGACACCGAACAAGCAAGTTAAAGAATTGTCTAATATTTTACAATGCCGGAGGCAGGAATAATGACAAAGAAAAACGGGTTGGGGTTGCGCAAAAATAAAAAATGCCGCTCATTAGAAGAATGGCGGCATCGGAAACGTACATGAGAAAACCACTAAAAGAAAAGACAGAAGGAGTCTTCCGGGGTTATTCTTCGTCCAGCAGGTAGAGCTGGTACATCTCAATGGTTTCGATCAGCTTTTCATCGTAGCGTTTGTCTTTGTTGTAGCCCAGTTCTTTCAGTGTTTTTGCCCATTTTCGATAGCTCATTTCCTGCTCGAACAACTGCGGGTAAGAGCCACGCAGCAAAAGACTGTGCGCCCGCCAGTTTTCCCAGGCGCTTTCGTAGGGCTGGTCGGCGAGGGGAGCGCCGAAATGGTTATTGCTTTTGTGTTCGTTTTCGACTGCTCCGGCCCGGCTTTCGATGATGCCCTGCGCCATTTTGACGCTGGCGGGTATGCCAAATTTGCGCATTTCCACCTGTGCCACTTTTGTAAACCGGTGGATATACCTGCGCGCCCGCTCTTCATCTATCTCCTTGACCGATGGCAGCGCGGCGCGCTCCACACCGAGTATGGCAATAGGATTCGGCATACTCATTTCACTTTGTTGTTTACTGGTACGGGTCGGCTTTGCCATCTGTTCGCTTTGCAGGTCGGGGACCTGCGCTGGAGCACGCATATTAATCGAAAACTGGATGTCTTTTTTGAAGACGATAAAGACCGCAATGGCAGCCAGACCAATTTTAAACCAGGAGAAACGCCAGCCCTCGAAAAATCCGCCCCAGGAGCGGTAAAGGCGGTATTTCACGGCTACGAGGAGTTTCCGGATGCCCAGCCAGAGCTTGCGCAACACCCAGCCCAGCGTAACATCGTAAATAGTAGCGTACGCACTGCGGTTGGGCGCCCGGTTTTGCCGATGGGTCGGGCGGTTGGTGTTGGTATCAGCGCCGAAACTATTTGATTGATAAGCTCTCATATTTTTGTTTTTTTGTCAAAACTTCCTGTATCTTTAGCAACTGTCTTTCACCCAAAATGACGAATAGTGTTGGATGATGGATACAAAAATAAAACAAAAAGTTTTTTAAAACAATTTTTTTAAAACATTTTTATTTAAAAAATGGCAGATTTTTCCGATCATATTGTCAATCAACGATTTAAGCAAGTATATGAAGCGCTGGAAAAATACAACCTCATCAAGGGTAAATCCGACATTGCGGAAAAACTGGGCACGTACAACCACGTTATCAACAGCATCCTGAAAGGGCAGCGCAACATCACGGTGGATCAGCTCCATAAATTGTTTGAAACTTATGGCATTGATGCCAACTATTTGTTTGGCAAAAGTGAAGAGATGTTTTTTGAACTACCAACAGGAATCGGGGAGATACCGATTCGCTCTTTGCAGGAGCGACAAAGAGGCGGTCGGGAAAACATTACGCTCGTGCCGGAGCGCGCGCTGGCTGGTTATGCACTCGATTTTGGTGATCGGGAATACCTGGAATCGCTCCAGAAATTCTCCATCCCGGGGCTGGAGGGCGATTTGATTGCCTTTGAAATCAGCGGCGACAGTATGCTGCCGACCATCACGAACGGCGATGTCGTCATTTGTCAGGCACTGGAACGCGGAGAACCGCTGCGCGACAACCAGGTGTACGTCATCGTTACCGACGTGGTCGTTGCCAAGCGAATTCAACAGATTAAAAACGGAAACACCGTGTCAGAATTGCGTCTGATTTCTGATAATGGCGTCGTTTATAAGCCGTACAGTGTGGAATTGGAAGAGGTGCGTCAAATCCTGAAAGTGAGGTGTCGGCTCACTTCTCATGCGATCAATTAAGCCAGCCCGGAGAAAAACAGATGCACAAGCCTCCTCTATTTTCCGGTATGGAGGAAAGCTTGTGCATGACTATCAACAGCTAATGTACTACATCAAAGTAAGTGAGAACAAACTACCTGCTCAGTTACTGCCAACCGGCGTCCGTTGTAACCTCTTTGACCATATAAATCGGTGGGATTTGAACATCAAAACCTTTATTTGTTATCATAAAGCACAACAAATAAAATCATAAAACAATGTTTTTTTTATGTAAAATAAAAAAGCATCAAGGTGTAATGATGTCCACGTTAATAATGTTTGAACTTGTGTAAAAAGTTTCCGTGAAGGGATTGTCTCCCGCAAGTAATGCTACTACGATACTAATCATGGTGTATAAATTTGTTGCGGAACCTGATGCCAAGATACGACACCTCAGCAGATTTTTTATGGACAAAAAACCTGCAAAGTTCCAGTTAAAAAATAGAGAATTTCCTAAGCTGAAAAGCCTAAGTGGTTGTGTTTAAAGTACTTGTGTGGGTCGAATACGTGAATAAGACTATGCGCCTTTGGAGTAATTTGTGTGGATACTTATTTGTTTGGATAGGTCAAATATCGCTTTAATATTTTTGAAATGCAAGAAAAGCCAAGATATTTTTTATAAATATTTTTCATGGAATGGCATCTATTCATCACTCGTGCAAACGGCTTGCGCTTGTTGCGGGGTTAACTTGCGCTATTGAAGTGGTCATCCGGATCAGACAATCATCTGATATTCAATGTTTTGACTAGCAGTTTTAACCATTGCTGCCAAAGCATTGAAAAGCTGAAAAGCACTACCAGCCCCACGTGCCGACGCCCCCCTTGAATGGGCCGACGATGTCCGCCGTGATCCAGCCGCCGTAGAAATCGCCTTCCTGCGCTTGTACTTTTTCGCCGTCCACGTAGCAGGCGTCCACTCGGCTGGCGTAGAAGCTGACGTAATCTTTAATTGCTTCGTAGGTGCCACTCGGCTGTGGATAGCTCCAGCCAGCAGCTTGTTTTTCATCATTTGGCGTCACGATGTCCCAGTACACTGCTTTTCCTTTAAATTCACAAAAGCTGCCGTTGTTCAGGCGTTTCTGTAAAAAATCGATTCGCACATCTTCCGGTGGGAAATAATAGGTCGGTGGGTGACTGGTTTCCAGCATACGGTAGGCGTTGTTGGTTTCGGCAATGACCTGACCGTCAACGATTACCTTCAGGTGGCGGTTCGTTCGCTCCAGGCGGGGCGGGCGCGGATAGTCCCAAACACTTTCCTGCCCGGCTTTGGGTTTGATTTTTTTTCTCATACCGGATTAACAAGAAAAACGCCGAGTTGTTTAGAGGCTAAATTTGAAAAACCGTTACCCTTCGAGCCGCCTCAGCGTTTGTTGAATCTTCCGCAGCTTTTCCTTTTTTTCGATAATGACCGGCGGGGCGGCGCGCTCCTTGCAGTCGGTCAGTGGGCAGCGCTCGCAGGTTTGGTTTACTTCGCGCATTTGGATAGCCGAGTCGTTCAGGAATTTCACTTTTTCGCGAAGCGCATCGTTGACCAGCAAGCCCAGCGTTACGCTCACGTTGCGATTGGGGGCAGGGTAGGCCGGGCGCGCCAGCGTAAAGCAAAGGTACGCATCTTCCGTGCCGATGAATTGCGAGCGTTGCGCCCGAACGAACGTATCGACGGATTTGCCCTCCTGCTGCATCTGGTGTAAATCTTCCAGCAGCGACAGCGCGACCCAGCGCCGGCAGTAATGCTCCAGTAGCGCATTGCCATGCGGATGGTGGCGACGGCTCAGGTGCAATTCGCGATCTACATCGAAGGAACTGGTTGTTGGGTTGTGCACAAAACGCAGGAAAAACAGCTGATCCAGCCCGAAAAAGCGCGGCAGAATATTCGTCAGCCGATGGTAGAACATCTCCGGCGAGGCTTCGTATTTTTTCATAATTGCCAGGAAAGCTTCGCCTTCCCATTGTTGGCGCTCGAAAAATTGCTGAACGTCGGCGACGAATAGCTCGCGCGGCATGAGCAACGCCACCGAAAAGTAGGTCGCTTTGGAGTGGTTGAGCACTTCTTCGAAGGTGTTGGCGCGGAGTAGCGAAGAGGTATTCGCTCTTTCTTTTATGTTTAAGACGTTGAATCCAAGCTCTTTGCCAAATTGAAAAGCACGCTGGGAAGCAGATAAACTGCTATTGAGCAATAATTGTTTTTTATCCGGTAAAAAGAGCGAGCGCAAGTTGCGCAGTTCTTCGTAGTCGTCCAACCCATTTTCGACAATGGTATAGCCAAATTGCGCTTCTAGTAGTTGGCGCAGAAAATTCGCGGCAAGCGGTCGCTCCCGGGGTACGCTATGTTGCGCACAAAAGGTATCGACCTGATCCTCAATGTCTTCGAAGTAATTGTTGTGCAATTCCAGATAACTGCGCAGGGCGCTGAAGTAGAAATTTTCCTCCTTTAGGGCATAGTTGCGCGAAATTTCCAGCAGGGTGGAGATGAACGCCCCGACCCGCGCGGGCGCATTGGCGATGATTTCGACGACCTTCGCCAGGTCAATGCCGAAGAGATCGAGTGGCAGTTCGTTCAGAAAGTTGGATTGCAGCAGTTCTGCTACCGGCTCCAGCGACTTGTCCAGTTCGCCCGATGTCAGCTTCGATTTGGCAATTTCCAACGCCTTGCTCAATGCTTCGACTTTATCGTCTTTCGGGTATTTTTTGCCTTTCTCGATTTCATTCAGATAAGAAACCGACATACCGGTCTGATCCGCCAGTTCGGCGAAAGAAAGCCCTTTTGCTTGCCGCAACTGCTTGACTTTCAGCCCAAAGATAATTCTTTCGTATTGTGTGCGCGCGCTCATAGAGGGCTAAAATACAATAATTGGAGCGAATTTTCGCTTTGCGCGAAAAAAGAAAAGGTCGGATTTCATCGCGCATGCCTGTGAGAAAATATGGAGCGCGTCTGGAAACCTACCCTGCCGGAAAAAACAAGAGAAAAGGAATGCAACATTTGCGAAAAGCATGTTATCTTACTGCCTTGTTAGCCAAATGTTTAAACACAAGCAACAAAACGCAGATACCATGAAACCAATATTTCCGCTCCTCGGCTTGCTTTTCCTGGGCTTTATTGCCGGTGCGCAAGACCTGCACATTTACTACGATATGCAAACCCAAACGCCCCGCTATATGCTGGGAGATACCCTGAAGATCGACCGCCCGTACGTGCGCCAGGGCAACAGCGTGGTGCTGCATCTGGAAAATTATAATAACTACCTCTACGATGTGGTCATAAAAGATCAAGTGCAGCAGTTTAATATTCCGTCTTCCACTTCGGCGGGCTCGCTCACGTCCATTTTCCCGACGCTGGGCAAAGGCGCTACCGACTTTACGTCGCTGGTTGGCAATCGCCAGGGTGGCCCGCAGGATTTTGATTTTGTCATTCGCACCGATGAAAAGGAGGGTGCTCTGAAGCCTTACGAAACGCTGGGCATTACGCCAACGCAGTACAATCAACTCAATGATTTGATGGTGCAATACGAAGCCGCTTATCAGGAAGTGCAGGGGATCGACCAGGAGATGTCCGAAAAGCGCAGCGAAGTGCAATCGCTGGTGGATGCCTACCAAATCAATGCTTTTGTGATGCAGGAGATCAATAACATCAAGCACGACCCGGCGTTGCCGCCTGCCAAGATCAAAGCCATGACGCAGGACTATATGCGCAAAGTGCTCAATGTGCAAAGCAACAGCGACATCAACCTCGATACGCTGCTGCGCAGAGGAAATACGCGCCAGCAACTCTCCGGCAAACTGGAGGAGGTACGCAAAACCCATCAGCAATATCGCCGGGCGGTTGCTAAAATGGAAGGCGTGCGGGAAACGGTGACGATGAGCTTTGGCAATAATCCCGGCGTGCGTACGCGCTTTGTGCAGCCGATACTGGAGTCTTACAATCAGATTGAAGGTCAGCAGAATGAGTACGTTGCATTTGAAGATAAATTGCTGGAACTGATAACACAAATGCCGGAAGCCGATGTGCTGAAGCTGGCAACGCTTTGGCGCGAATACGAAGCGCTGCAAGCCAATGATTTTGTGAAAGACCACCGCGTCGTAGCCAGAGGCGATCAGATGACTTTTGAAATTACGTTCAATCCGAATGACTCGGCAGAACGCAACGTACCGGCACTGCAAATGGCGCCCATCGAAATTCCGGTAGCCGGCAGCTTCAAGGCGAATGCGAGCATCGGCGTGTCTTTTGGGCAGTTTTTTGAGCGCCCGCAGTCGTATTTCATTCGCGATCAGCGCATTCGGGCGGAGGATGCGGATAGCTTCTATCCGGTCATTTCTTCCTTTTTCCACTTCTACGGTCAGAGTAAAGGCAGTACGTCTTTGGGCGGCGCATTCGGTATCGGGTTGCCCATTACCGGCAGCAACGCCGGACAGTCAGCTTCGTTTTTCCTGGGGCCAAGTCTGATTATCGGCCGAGCCGAACGCCTCGTGCTCAGCGGCGGGCTTATGGGCGCGCAGGTGGAACGCCTGGCGCAGGGCTACGAGATTGGCGATTTGCTGATAACCGAAGTCAACATTGTACCAACCAAAGATGTATATGAAATGGGATATTTCCTGGGCTTGTCGTTCAATATCGTTGGTTCCGGGCGTTGATGTTAACCCAGATATCCGCCCACGCGGCTGTAAATCATCTCGGGTTGCCAGGTTTTCATTTTGCCATTGCGCATGAAGATGGCTTTTCGATAGGATGTGTAGCCATTTTTATGAATAAATGCCAGTGCGTCTTCACTCTGAGTTGGAATAGTGATAAAAAACTTGCCCTGCATTTCGCGCAGGCGCAATAAGCTTCTGCCGGCTGTTGGTGTCGTGGCAACGATGAGTCCGTCACCGAGTGCAGGCATGTAAAATCCTTCCAGTGCTTGATTGTCATTGAGATACAAGTGAGAAGTTGACAAAAAACGTCGTAAAATGTCGCTTCGATCTTCGCCGGTTGCTCGCGCATCGAGTTCGAGGATCGCTTCGAAGTAATCTTCCCGGTACAAATATGTGTTGTTCGGAATATCCTGCAATCCCTTGAATTCAGGTTGTTTTTTGAAAAAATGATACGCTCCTTGAATCTGGAAATCCAGCTTTTCGTAAAGTGGTGCGCCTTCAATCGTGGCGAGCAAGAGCTGGAGTTTTTTGTCGCGTTTTCGGGCTTCATCCAGGAGGTGTTGGGTGAGCAGCTTGCCAATGCCGCGTTCCCGGAATTCCGGCTGCACGACGATGTTCCCAAGCCAGGCGGTATTGGGTGTCAGCATCAATTCACCAATGCCCACCATTTCACCGTTTAGCATCGCTTTGACCGGGTAGAAATAATCCCACCCAAAGTGCAGTCGGAACAGCGCAGCGACATCGTTCCAGCCGGGCGGCTGAAAACAGGGGATTTGCTCCAGGTCAGAAGATTGGAGCGGTTGGATCGCTGGGTTCATTTTCCGGATTAGAACCAGCCAGATTTTTTCAACCTGACTGGTTTCTGTCTTTTCTTATCTCAACTCCCCGAGCAGATTCTCTCTCGGTGTGAGGTCGTTATTTTTAAATGGCAACTGTCGTACGCGCACGCCCGTAGCGGCAAAGATCGCATTACCAACGGCGGCTGGCACCGGCGGCAAGCCCGGCTCACCCAAGCCCATCGGCGACTCGGTGCTTTCCACGAAATAGGTCTCAATCGCCGGCGCTTCATCCATGCGCATCACCGGATACTGATGGAAATTCTCCTGTACCGGACGTCCTTGCTCGAAAGTCAGTTCGCCGTACCACGCGTGGCTCAAGCCGTCCATGATGGCACCTTCAACCTGGTTTTCGGCATTGCTCCGGTTGATAACGATGCCGCAATCCACCGCGCAGGTGATCTTGTGAATCTTCGGTTTGCCATCCACCACAGAAACATCCGCAATTTGCGCTACGTAAGTGCCGAAGGAGAAATGCGCGCCAACACCCTGGAAAATGCCTTCCGGCTTAGGCTGTCCCCAGCCGGCTTTTTCGGCAGCCAGTTTGATGACGCCCGCGTAGCGATCCGGATCGAAGTCCACTTCGCCGCCAGGGTTTTTCTTGGCTTTCTCGCAGAGTTCCAGGCGGAATTCCACAGGGTCTTTGCCCAATTCGTGAATGATTTCATCCAGGAAACTCTCATCCGCGAAAGCAGCGAAATTGTGGTTTGGCGCTCGCCATGCCCCGGTCGTAATGGCAGATTTGTGCTCGTTGAAGTCCACGCGCCAATTGGCGAGTGCGCCTGCCGGAAAGTTATTTTGGCGGGTGCCATTGCCGGTGTTCACTGCCGAAGACCGCAAATACCAGGCCGTCAGATCGCCATCTTTGATGCCGCCCTGATACTGATAAACGTAAGCCGGACGGTAGGTGCCGCCGGTCATGTCGTCTTCCCGCGTCCAGAACACATTGACTGGCGCGTTGATTGCTTTGGAAATGTGTACTGCTTCCAATACAAAATCCGTGTATAACCGCCGCCCGAAACCACCGCCCATGCGCGTCATTTCGACGGTAATATTTTCTTCCGGGATGCCCAGCAGTTCGGCAACACTTGATCTGGCGCGTGCCGGTGTTTGCGTCGGGCCGAACAATTCTACGCTATCTTCTTTCACGTGCGCGAAGAAGTTCATCGGCTCCATCGGCGCGTGCGGCAGGAAGGGCGCGGTGTACGTCGCCTGCAGCACCTTATCTGACTGGCGCAGGGCGCGTTTGGCATCGCCGTCGTTGCGCTTCGGATCGTTTGAGCCTTTGGCTGCCAGATCATTCAATGTTTTCATATAATCCTCTGTACTCTCGAGCTTTTCGGCATCTGAGTAGGTAGCTTTGATCTTCTTTTTGGCTTGCATGACCGCCCAGGTGTTATTGCCGATCACCGCAATTTTATCCTCAAACCGGATGACATCCTGTACGCCGGGCATGGCTTTGGCTTCGCTGTCGTCATAACTTTCAAGCTTTTTGCCAAATGCCGGCGGACGCACCACGGCCGCGTACTTCATGCCTTCGCGCCGCGTGTCAAAGCCATATTTTTGCTGACCCCGAACGATTTTATTCAAATCCACATTCTTGATGCGGGTACCGATGATTTTGTACTGATCCGGCGTTTTGAATTCTACCTTTTCCGGTACGGGCAATTCTACAGCTTTAGTTGCCAGTTCGCCATACGATATCGACTTGCCGGAAGCGTGTTTGACCATGCCGTCTTCGGTCGTGCATTCCGAAACGGGCACTTCCCATTCCTTCGCGGCGGCTTCCTTGAGCATCTCGCGCACAGTAGCGCCCGCTTCGCGCAGGGTGTCCCAGTTGGTGCGCACCGAGCCGCTACCGCCCGCCACCTGGCGCTGATAGGCTTCGGTATTCAGCGGCGCTTGTTCAACGATGACGTCTTCCCAGTTTATGTCGAGCTCTTCGGCAACGATCATTGGGAGGGCAGTTTTAATATTTTGACCGATTTCGGGGTTGGGTGCCATGATGGTCACCTGACCGTTGTCGGCGATTTTCAAAAAAGCATTGGCTTCTACCCAGCTCGATGGCGCTGCATTGGCCGAAGTAGGCTTACAGGCTGCCAGCCACTGAAATCCGATGATCAGACCGCCGCCCGCTGCTGCGGAGACTTTCATAAATTTCCGGCGATCCATATTGGTAGGTTGTTTCATGATGTTTTAATTTTTTACTGATGATTGATAATTGCTGATGGGTAGGAACTAATTGACAATCAACAATTAAGAATTAACAAAATTTCCTTACATTTTCCCGGCTGCAGTATGAATCGCTTTGCGGATGCGCTGGTACGTGCCGCACCGGCAGATGTTGCCCTGCATAGCCTGGTCGATGTCGGTATCCGTCGGATTCGGGTTTTCCTTCAGTAATGCTGCTGCCGACATGATCTGGCCAGCCTGGCAATAGCCGCACTGCGCGACGTCTTCCTCTACCCAGGCTTGCTGTACCGGGTGGTCGCCGTTTTTCGACAAGCCTTCGATGGTCGTAATTTTTTTGCCTTCTGCCGCCGCGACGGGCAAGCTGCAGGAGCGCACGGGCGTACCGTCGAGATGGATGGTACAGGCACCGCACTGCGCAACGCCACAGCCGTATTTGGTGCCGGTCATATCCAGCACATCCCGTAAAACCCATAAAATGGGGGTGTCTTCAGCCACATCGACCGTGTGCGATTTGCCGTTGATGGAGAGTTTTAGATTAGCCATGATTTATAAAGTTTCAGGTTTAACAGTTCAAAAGTTCAATATTCAAAGATTACAGATTAAGAATATTCAGAGGTTTGATTATTTTGAAGTCGAATTAAAAATAAGAAAATTTGTGGAAAGCCCATTTCTATTAAGAATACTTTAACGAAAAATGGAAACTCTTAATCATTTTCCTGAAGCCTTCAATCGCCTTACCAGTCGCCAGTTTGCCAATAAAAAACCACCTCCCAGCACGATGAACGCCGTGCCTTTCAGCAAAGGGCTCCAGTCGGTATCGAAAAAACGAGCCGTAGCCAGCAGCAATACGATCAGCATGCCGAGATTCACCAGGTTCATGTTGCGGGATTGAATGCCTTCCACCAGATAGGCAATGCCCCAGGCAAGCAGGTACAGATTGGCAAGGATGAGCGCGAGTGATTCCGCTCCGCTGCGTTCGATGCTCAGTAGCAATAGCGCAAAAACGGGCAAAAAAATGATGAAGTAGCCGACCGGGCGATGCCGGGAAAATTCGCGGATGCCGAGCCATAGATTCCCGGCGACGAAAAGTGCCAGCACGCCAAAATTGATTGTGCCCGCGGCGGGGGTGTATTTATCACCAAAAACGATGGCATTCCAACTAAAATCCGAGTAATCGAAATCGAAAGTCAGCAGCAATAAAAAAATGAACGTACCGATCACGGCAAAAGTGCTGAAGGGCAACTGAATGAAGTGCCGGTCGCGGGTGAAGGTCAGCGTTCCGAGCAGGAAAAACAAACTGAAAATCAGTGTGGTACCGAGGATAGGGTAGTCGCTGATCGAGTTTTCGATGGTGCCAAACCAACTGAAAATGAAGGAAATACTCAGCGTCCAGCCCAGTAAGTTGCGGCGGATGATCTCTTTGTTTTTCGACAAATTCAAAATAATGTGCGGCAACGCAGCAGCAAGCAACGCCCAGTACCACACGGATTCCGAGCCACGCACCTGCACCGCCCAGGTTGCAATGCCAATGAGATAAACGATAGTGACGAGGCTGGAATTCATCAGATACATGAGCGGAATGCTGAGCAGCAGCCAGTACCAGAGAAAATCCTCGGGATCGCCCCAGAGGTGATACGTATCGCTGATAAGCCCAATGCTGGCGGCGATCATCAGCATCAGAAATACCGAAGCGCTTTCTACCCAGGCGATGGCATTTTGCTTCTTGAAAAACGTGTAGCCGTAGATGATTTGTGCGACGATCAGCGGAGCAAAACTCAGCACGGTGCGCATTATCTGCGACAGGTCTTCCCAGTTGTACGCTACGATCAGCACGATACCACCGCCGACCAGAAGCGTACCGAGCACGCTGGCGATGATGAACGCAATGTCATAATCCGGTGAAGCGGCACTGGCGTCGTAGCGCGCACGGATGCGCTGGGCTTGATTTTGATCTACAATGCCTTCGGCTTCCCAATCGGAGAGTTCCTCAAAAAGCCACCGGATTTTTTTGTCTTTTGCCATGAAAATGG
>CAZFBU010000033.1:29056-32405 GCA_964517175.1 uncultured Saprospiraceae bacterium | reverse complement strand
AAATTGCGCTGGTGGCTGGATATGTTTGGCGAGGATTATTACATCGAATTGCAACGGCATAAAGGGCTGGAAAATATAGATGGATTGGGCGTGAGCCAGGAGGATGTCAATCAAAAATTGTTGGAATTTGCAAAAAAGTATGATATTAAAGTCATTGCGACCAATGATTCGCATTATGTAAATGAAGAAGATTGGCAGCCACATGATATTCTGCTTTGTGTAAATACCAACAGCTTATTAGAAGAGCAAAAACGCTTTAAATTTCCGAGTTCCGATTTCTATTTCAAGACCCAGTCGGAAATGAGCACGCTCTTCCAGGACGTGCCGCAAGCCGTGGATACGACCATGGAAATTTACGATAAAATCGATAAGCTTACCCTGGCGCGGGATGTGCTTTTGCCGGCTTTCCCGATTCCGGAAGGGTTCAAATCGCAGGATGATTACCTCCGCCATCTCACGTACGAAGGCGCGAAAAAACGCTACGGTACGATCACCCCAAAAGTGCAGGAGCGACTCGATTTTGAGTTGAGCGTTATTCAGCAATCGGGGTATCCGGGTTACTTTTTAATTGTGCAGGACTTCACGACAACAGCGCGGCAAATGGGCGTCTCGGTCGGTCCGGGGCGCGGTTCGGCGGCGGGCTCGGCGGTGGCGTATTGCATTGGCATCACGAACGTCGATCCGATCAAGTACGACCTGCTGTTTGAGCGTTTTTTAAATCCGGAGCGCGTGTCGATGCCCGATATTGATATTGATTTTGACGATGAAGGTCGGCAGAAGGTGATCGATTATGTCATTGAAAAATACGGTCGCAACCAGGTGGCGCAGATCGTGACCTACGGCACCATGGCCGCCAAGCTTTCCCTGCGCGATGTCGGTCGGGTAATGAATGTGCCATTATCCGAAGTGGATAAGGTATCCAAAACGTTCCCAACGCATTTGAAAGCCAGTCTGAAAAAAGTACTGGCGAAAGATGATGTGGACAAAAAATTGAAGGAGGTTTTAAATTCGGAAGAATTAGATAAAGCATACAAATTCCGGCAACTCGCTGCGGGTCAGGACAATATCGGCGAAATGATTCGCACCGCGATGAAGCTCGAAGGCTCCATTCGCAACACCGGCATCCACGCCTGCGGGGTGGTCATCACGCCCGATGAAATCACGAAATACGTTCCCGTCAAGGTGGATAAGGATTCGGACATGCTGGTAACGCAGTTCGATAACAGCGTAGCCGAAGACGCCGGGCTGTTGAAAATGGACTTCCTGGGGCTGAAAACCCTTTCCATCATCAAAGACGCAGTGGCGATGGTGAAGGAAAATCATGGCATTGATCTCGACCCTGAACTGGTGCCGCTCGATGACTCCAAGACCTACGAGCTTTTCCAGCGGGGTGAAACGATCGCGATTTTCCAGTATGAAAGTCACGGTATGCAAAAATACATGAAGGAGCTTGCGCCAACGGAATTCGCCGACCTTATCGCCATGAATGCCCTATACCGACCAGGGCCGCTGGAATACATTCCGGAGTTTATCGACCGCAAGCACGGGCGCAAACCGATCACTTATGATCTTGCGGATATGGAAGAGTATCTCCAGGAAACCTACGGAATCACGGTGTATCAGGAGCAGGTGATGTTGCTTTCGCAAAAACTGGCAGACTTTACCAAAGGGCAGGCGGATATGCTGCGCAAGGGCATGGGAAAGAAAAAGAAAGACATCATTGATGCGTTATTTCCGAAATTCATCGAAGGGGGCACGGCAAATGGTCATCCGGAAGATGTACTGAAAAAAATCTGGCGCGACTGGGAAGCTTTCGCTTCTTACGCATTCAATAAGTCGCACTCGACCTGCTACGCTTTTGTGGCATTCCAAACGGCTTACCTGAAAGCGCACTACCCTGCCGAGTTCATGGCTTCGGTGCTGACGCACAACAAAAACAACATTTCCGACATCACTTTCTTCCTGCAAGAATGCAAGCGCATGGGCTTGACAGTATTAGGGCCGGACATCAACGAATCGGTTTCCAATTTTTCGGTCAACGAAGAAGGGCACATCCGCTTTGGCATGTCTGCGCTGAAAGGCGTGGGTGTTGGACCAGTCGAAGCGATTTTGGAAGAACGCGACAAAAATGGGCATTTTGAAAGTATTTTTGACCTGGCGCGGCGCATGCCGATGCAAACCATCAACAAGCGCGTGCTGGAGAGCCTGGCGTACGGCGGTGCTTTCGATTGTTTCGAGGGGACGCACCGGGCGCAGTATTTTACACCCAGCGAAAAGTACGATTCCCTGCTGGAGCACGCCTTGAAATACGGTACCGCCTTCCAGTCACAAAAAGCGCAAGCAGCGGTTTCCCTTTTTGGTGATATGCAAGATGAAATTATGATTCCCGAGCCTTCATTCCCCGAAGGACGGGAGTGGTCGCTATTGGAAATGTTGAACAACGAAAAAGAGGTGACAGGTATTTACATCACCGGTCATCCGCTGGATGATTATCGAATAGAGATTGAAAATTTTGTGACCTGCTCGCTCGACAAAGTAGAGCAAAATCAAAATATGGCGCAACTCAATCTGGCAGGCTTGGTCGTCACGGCGCGGCACATGATCTCCAAAAACGGCAACGGTTGGGGTATTTTTGAAATACGGGATTACAACAGTAGCTTAGAATTCAAGCTATTCAAAGACGATTATCAGAAATTCCGGCATGTACTCGAAGAAGGCAAAGCCCTTTTTATCAAGGGTAGTTTCCAGCGCGGCTGGCGCGAAGATTCGCAGCTAGAATTCAAGCCCAAAGAAATCAATCTGCTCGAAGGCGTGGGCGAAAGCATGACCGAAAGCATCACGGTGAACATTCCGGTGGAAAAAATTACCACGGAACTGATCGAACAACTCGACACGCTTTGCCAGCGACACCAGGGGCAGCACCGCCTGCGCATGAAGCTACTGGATAGCACCAACCGCCTCGCGCTCGATATGTTCGCCAAAGACCGCCGCATTCATGCGAATAACGATTTTATTACAGAATTGGCAAGGCTAGGGCTTGATTATCGATTGAATTGACAAGTTACCGTCCTACGAATCCAAAATCATAGGACGGCTTCAAAAGAGATTTTTTCGTATTTTAGTCGCGGCAATAACTATTTTAGACATGACCATCGAAGCAAAAAAATACCACCTTATCGAACAGATCATGGCGATCCAGGAAGAAGCGCTACTCAATCGCCTTGAAATCCTGTTGAACAATCTTACCCAGGAGAATCAAGCTTTGTTAAAGTTGATCCAGCCAACCCGTGAAAAACTGGACATTGAAAAGTTAGCCCAAGAACAAAATTATCAAGGGGTAGATCAAGAT
>CAZFBU010000033.1:16622-28956 GCA_964517175.1 uncultured Saprospiraceae bacterium | reverse complement strand
ACTGGACATTGAAAAGTTAGCCCAAGAACAAAATTATCAAGGGGTAGATCAAGATAAAATGAATCGCCTGATCGAAGAAATCGCCTTGGATGAGCCGTTTGAAGACTTAATTGAAGCGGTGCGATGAATTACCTATTCGACACTAATATCATAATGGCTTATCTGCGCAACCACCTCATTTCATCACAAATTGAAGCAACATATCAACCCCTAAGCGTACAAAATATTCCAATTGTTTCAGTTGTGACTATCGGTGAACTACGCTCATTCGCACTACAAAGAAATTGGGGTTCGAACAGAATTAACGCCTTAGAAAATTTTCTAAAGCAATTTGTTACTGCAGATATTAACGCAGAAGATGTAATCGAAAAATATGGTGAAATCGATGCCTTTAGCCAAGGGAAGTTAAAAAGCTTCCCCTTAAATGATAGTGCACGGAATATGGGCAAAAACGACCTCTGGATTGCCGCTACAGCTAGTGTTGCTAAGGCAAAATTATTTACCACTGATGCCGATTTTGACCATTTGAACAAACATTTTCTGGAGGTCATTAAGTTCGATCCAACATCTAAGTAACAAAATTGAATACCTCTAATCAATGGAACCCATCATCACCTTTCTCATTTTCCTGAATCACTTCTACCTGACGGTGGATGCGGAAACCTACGACGCCATCGAGGCGAGCGATTTTCTACAGCAGCAGTTCGCACCCTATGAGTTGCGTACTACGCAGCGGACAGACATTTCCTATACCGGGCAGTATTTCTACGGTGAAAATACCTACTTCGAGTTTTTCCGGGGCGGTGCGGACAATGCTTATCTTGGCTCGGGGCTGGCGATCGGCATCGAGGAGAAAGGCGGCATCGAGCGGCTGGCTATGCTTTGGGGCGGTGAAGTGACCACCATCACGCGGGGCTACGAGGTGGAGCAGGTGCCCTGGTTCAAATCAACTGCGCCGACTAACCTGACCGGGGAAGATGCGTTCACCATGTGGGCAATGGAGTACCTGCCGGCGTTTCTACCCAACTGGCAGCCCGGCAAATCCGACGCGACCGGCATCAGTCGCCAGGCGCAATTGGATCGCTATAAGGCAATGGTCGCGCCAATCGAAAATCCGATTATAGAAGATGTTACCGGTTTAACAATCGCCATGCAAGCCTCTGCGCTGGAAAAATTCAAAACCTACGCCCAGCAGTGGAATTATGAAATTGCAGAATCGAAAAAAGAATGGCAATTGCAAGGTCCGGACGGGTTTCAACTGATCTTGTTTGAAGTAAAAAAAGGCGAGCCGGGCATCCGCGAGATCACCTTCAAAACCAATTACGAGCCAGCACAGCGCAGGCATCGCTTCGGAAACTCGGTTTTGACATTCAAAAAAAATCAGGCGGTATGGACGTTTGATTAGCTTTTCGATGCCCTGTCGTCGGCGCTGTCTCCGCCTTCCAATATTTGTAGAAATACCCGATATCGGACTGTCTTCAGCCGTTTTTTCTTATTTTTGAATCCGGATCGTACCAGGTACAAAATCATGATGAAAAGAGCAGTTGTTGTCTTTTATTTCTGTTTATCAATCATATCGCTCTTGTTTTCACAAACAGCGGATGTTGCCGATTTGCAGCAAATGCTGGAAAACAGCGCTCCCGATGCGCAGCGGGTAAGTATTCTGCTCCAGCTAAGCGAAAAAATGCTTTACGCCAATGCCAAAGATGCCCAAAAATACGCCGAAGATGCCCTCAAACTCGCCGGTAACCTCAACGACCGGGACCTGACCGGCAGGGCGCAACTGCAACTCGGAAAAGCTTATCTGCGCAGAGATCGACTGACGCAGGCAATCAGCACGTTGGAACAGGCATTGCTCTGGGCGGAACAGTACGGCAGCTTGGAAATCCGAAGGGAATTGTACCGCTACTTGGCCGAAGCGTATCAAAAAAGCGGCAGGCGCAGCGAAACGGAAGTCTATCGCCAGAAATACCGAAACCTGGAGCAACTCCAGACCAACCAAGCCAATCAGGAGAAAATAACCGAACTGGAAGATCAATTTTCTGTACAGCGGGACTCTGTCTCGCTGGCGCGCCTGCAGGCGATCCGGGCGGAGTCGGTTGCAGACTCGGCGCTGGGCGTCATCAGTCAACAGGAGGCCATGCTGCTACGCCAAAGCCTGGACCTGGCAAATCTCGAAAGGGAAGCGGCACAAATTGAGCAGGAAAAATTACAAACGCAACTGGCATTGGAACGCGAGCAGCAGCGCCTGGCGGCGCAGCGGCAGCAGTTCTTTGCGGTCATCGCCGTGGCGGTGATCATTTTGCTTTTGATTGCCGGTGGCTGGCTCGTTTACCAAAACAAACAAGCCCGCAAAATGGTGCAGCGCGAGCGATTGGAAGCGGAACGGCTGCGATTGCTCACGGCGGGCATTGCCCACGAAATAAAAAACCCCCTCAATTTCGTTAATAATTTTGCCGAGGGTTCGAGTGAAATTTCCGATGAGTTGGAAGAAGAATTGGAAGGTAGTAAAAACAGCTTGTCTGCTGAAAAATTCAACTTGCTCAGGGAACTGACCGGCGAATTGAAACAAAATGCTATTGACATCAAAAAGAATGGCTTGCGGGTGAACGAGATCGTGCGCAGCATGATCGAATACGCCGACGGCAGCAAGGGCAAGCAACAGCCAACCGCCTTGAACGAACTTTTGGAAGAAACCGTACAGCGCGCCTACCGAGGCTATCGGGTGCAGCACCCGGGTTTTGATTTGCAAATCGAAACCGATTATGATAAATCGCTGAAGTCAGTGGAAATTGTACCGCAAGACATCAGCCGGGTTTTGCTCAATATTTTCAACAATGCCTGCGACGCCCTGCAGCAAAAGCAGCGGGAAAGCCCGGATCATTTCTCGCCAAAGCTACGGGTGCAGACCGCAGCGCAAAACGGGCAGGCGATCATTCGCATCCGGGACAATGGCACCGGCATTCCGCCGGAGGTACGCAATAAGATTTTTACGCCGTTTTTCACGACCAAGCCGACGGGCACAGGTAATACTGGCTTAGGCTTGTCGATCAGCTACGAGATCATCGTGAAAGATCACAGCGGCAAACTGGAAGTGCAGAGTGAGCCGGGCGCGTTTACGGAGTTTACGATTGCTTTACCCTTGAAATCAAGCCGATAAACCGTTATCGAACACTGATTTTTGACGTAGTCATCCCTATGGGATACGGTGCAGATGATTTGATGATGATTCCGGCTTCGCCGATACACCGTAAACCATTACACCGGTAAACCGAAAAAAACTTAAACCCAAAAATATGAAGATATTAGTCGTGGACGATGAGCCAGATGTGCAGCGCCTTTTTGAGCAGCGTTTTCGCAAGGAACGCCGCAGCGGGCAGGTAGAGTTTCGCTTCGCGCTTTCCGGCGCGGAGGCGTTATCCTTGCTGGCAGAAAACGAAGAAACTGACCTTTCCCTCATTTTATCGGATATCAATATGCCGGAAATGAGCGGACTGGAATTGCTCAGGGTCATTCGGGAAAAATACCCCGAGCAGCGCATTTTTATGGTCACGGCTTACAACGACGAGCACAATCGCCAGCAGGCGGAAGCTTTTGGCGCAGATGCCTATCTGACAAAACCGATTGATTTTGAAAGCTTAAAAGCACAGATTTTGAATTGATGCCTGGTTGCTAATACATAAAAAATGGCAGTAAGAATCCTGGTTGTTGATGATGAAGAACAAGTAGAACGCCTGGTCTCGCAGCGATTCCGAAAGCAGATACGGAACGGGGCGTACGACTTTGTTTTCGCGCAAAGCGGCACGGAGGCATTGGAATTGCTGAAGCAGGATCAGGAGATCGATATGGTACTGAGCGACATCAACATGCCCGGCATGGACGGTTTTGCGTTTATTGCCAAACTCTACGAATTTGCGCCCACGCTGAAAGTCATCATGGTTTCTGCCTACGGCGATATGCACAATATCCGCAAGGCGATGAACCTCGGTGCGTATGATTTTGTCACTAAGCCCATTGATTTTGAAGACCTGGAGGCAACCATCCATAAAACCCTGAAGGACGTCGAAATGCTTCGCCAGGGCCAGCGTGCCGGTGAACTCGCCGAGCGCAACCAGCAACTGCAGGAACTCGATGAGATGAAGTCGCGCTTCTTCACCAACATCGCGCACGAGTTGCGCACGCCCCTCACCATCATCAGCGGCATGGCAAATCAGATGCAGGAAAGCCCCGAGCAGTGGTCGGAGAAAGGTTTGCGGATGATCCTTCGCAACAGCGCCAGCTTACTCAATTTGGTGAACCAGATTCTCGATTTGCGAAAGCTCGAATCCGGAAATTTACAACTGCAACTCGTACAAGGCGATATCGTTGGCTATTTGAATTACATTTTTGAATCGTTTCACTCTTTCGCAGAAAGCAAAGACATGCATCTGCATTTCCTTGCCGATGAGCCGGAATTATTGATGGATTATGATCCGGAAAAATTCCTGCGCATCATTTCCAATCTATTGTCGAATGCGATCAAATACACGCCGGGCGGCGGCAATGTGTATCTGCAGGTAAGTCAGACGCCCGACGGTAAGCAATTGCAAATCAAGGTAAAAGATACCGGCATTGGCATTCCGGCGGATAAGCTGCCGCATATTTTCGACCGATTTTATCAGGTGGACGACTCCGCGACGCGGCAGGGCGAGGGCACGGGCATTGGCTTGGCGCTAACAAGGGAACTCGTCAAACTGATGGCGGGCGACATCCAGGTGCAGAGTGTGCCGGAACGGGGTAGCACGTTTACCGTAACCTTGCCCATCCGCCGGGAAGCGAAACTGGAATCGGAGATCAAAACGGACCTCAGGCGATTTGCACCGCCACCGATTGAGCAGTCGGATGTCATTTCGCATCTGGAAGCCACGGACAAAGAATTGCCGTCCTTACTTATCGTGGAAGACAATCCGGAAGTGGTAGAATACCTGCGGGTTTGTCTGGAAGGCTTGTACCAACTGGAAATCGCGCGCGATGGGCAAATCGGCATCGATAAAGCTATCAAACTGGTGCCGGACCTTATCATCAGCGATGTGATGATGCCGGTAAAAGACGGCTTTGAGCTTTGTGAAACCCTGAAGACCGACGAGCGCACCAGCCACATTCCCATCATTTTGCTTACCGCAAAAGCCGACGACGAGTCGCGCATCCGTGGCTTGCAGCGCGGCGCGGATGCGTATTTGCCCAAGCCATTCAACAAGCAGGAACTCATCATCCGGCTGGAAAAGCTGCTCGAATTGCGCAAACGCCTGCAAGAGCGCTACGGCTCGATTGATGCGATTACGATCACCAAAGATTCCACGACGCAGCAGGAAGATGAATTTATTCTGAAACTCCGCAAGGCGGTGGAAAATAACATCGACGACGAAGATTTCGGCATTTTGCAACTTTGCCGGGCGGTGAATCTGAGTCGGGCGCAACTGCACAACAAGATCAAAGCCCTCACCGGGCGCTCCACCTCTCATTACATTCGCACCATTCGCCTGCACCGCGCCAAGGAATTGCTCGGCGATCCGAACCTGAACGTGTCGCAGGTAGCTTACGAGGTTGGTTTTCGCGACCCGAAGTATTTTTCTAAAACTTTTGCGGAAGAATTTGGAAAATTACCCGGTGAATTTAAAAAAAAGTAACTAGACACGCAAATATCTGTCTTTCAATTACTTAAAAGTATTTATCAACTTGCATTAAACAATAGTCCTCCTCTTATTTTCGCCATTAGACAATAGTGCGCCACAACGAGACAATAGTGGAGGCAGCGCGCTGCGTTTTGCGCCATCTTTGTAATGTCAACAGCAAATAACTAAACATCTGAAACCATGACAACCGCAGAAAAAAACATCCAGACACAAACGCTAGCAGAAAGAACCGCTGAAATCGCGGAACAAGCAGAAAACAAACTGCAGCAGTTGGTCATCACTTTGCTTTGCCTCGGCTTTTTCCCCCTGATGTACTTTGTGGGCACGGTGCTGACCAATTTCCTGAAATAATACAAGTAGAGAGTTTTTTCCAACAATCCCTTGTACACGCTACCATGTTGATAGGAGTTTAGAGTAGATTATGGGCGTCCGCGGCGGCGCCCTCCTACTACTCCTCCAAAAAATCAAAGTCTGTAATCCCATACCCCGAAAGCCATTTTATTTTTCGTTTGACACCATAGAATCCTTTTAACACCAAAGAGCGTTCCGAAGCTTATCCCATTCTGAGCGCTCTTTTTTCTAAAACTCAAAAAATTCCCGGTTATGAAAAATGCAAATGTATTAACTGCAGCATCCATCGTCCATCATGAAGTAGAGGAGAACGTATCCAAAACGCCTTTTGAACTAGCTTTGAATGCCTTGTTGCGCGCCGAACTGGAGCCCATGCAAGCCACCTGGGCACAAGACAAGGCATCTTCAAAGCCGGAAGACAAGATGCAAAGCGCCTGGTTTGTGCTGGGGCAGATCGCACCGTTTTAATGGAACTGAGCAACTCATTTTTTTAACCCAAAACGAATGCCTCATGAACCATTCATTGGCAATTGCCAATCCCAAAACCGACGTGCACCACTGTATAACCCCCGAAGACCAAACCGAAAACATTTCGAAAACCTGTGCCGCGCTGTACCGTAGCCATGCCCCGAAAGTGCGCCAAAAGTGCCGCTACATGCTGAAAAGCAAGACGCTGGCAGAGGATGCCACCCACGATATTTTCATCAAAATATACCTGCATCTGGCAGACTACGAAGCCAAAGCCAATATCACTACCTGGATATACACTATTACGTACAATCATTGCCTGGATATACTGCGCAAGCAGCGAAAACACCCGGTCGTTGATTTGCAGGCGCAGGAAAGGCTACCAATTGCCGATACCACCGAGCCGCATCAACACAAAGAGCAGCAGTTCATCAAACTGGAAGCTGCCCTGAGCCGGTTGCCCCGGAAAGAGCGAACCATCCTGCAGATGAAGTACCACGAAGGCAGAACCATTCAGGAAATTGCCGACAAGATGCACACCACCGAAAACGCCATGAAGATGCGCCTGAAACGCGCCAAAGAGCGTACCAGGCAGAAAATGGAAGCGCTTTGATTGTTTCGGAATGTGGCGCCTGCCGGTAAAACTCGAAGTGGTGTGGTGCAGACCGGTTGGCTCTTTTTACTCATCGTTCACAAATATGAAAGAGTCACAAATTCTTACCTGCCTCTTGAAATTCAAGCACAGTCCTAATCTTGAATAATTAATTTCTGCGTCAACAAAGTCCCATCCGTAAATCGAATAGATACGAGGTATAATCCATTCGCTGCATTTGATACATCCATAGACTTAAGTCCATTGAAAGATTCGGTGTGGACCAACCGCCCCAGGGCATCAAAAATGCGAACGGTACCGCTACGCTCGGTTTCCATTGTAAAAATGCCAGTAGTCGGATTCGGATAAATACGAATGTCTTCTTCTACATTGGTCTCTTCATCGGTCGAAGTGGTGCAATTAGAAAACGTATCCCCATAGTCTCGGTAATGTGGAATATTGGGAATAGTAGCAAAATTCAAAGAAGGCAAGGTAACACCATGCTGCACCAGATCGCTCGCCAGCCCCGGACAATCCGGATTGTTGATTACATGCAAATTGTAAGTACTACTGGTGCTGGCGATGTAAATCTTGCCATCGGGCGCGAGGGCTGTCAGATAAAAAATCGTGGGAAAAGGATTGCTAAAGCCATCCCACTCGGCGATCGTCACTCGGCTGGCGGCTATGTCTGCTGCTTCCAGGTCATATTGGAAGACTTTAGTTTCTGCGGAAGCATATAAATAGCGAGAGTTTGGAGAAATAGCGACACCACCTACTCCAAAATCATGATCTGGCAAGTCAATAATTACTGGATTTGATAACTCCCCTGTTTCATCATCAAAATCAAAAATATTCAATCCATTATCGGAATGAAATCGAGCATATTTTTTTCTATTAGGAGAAAAAACAGCTTGCCCCACAACGTCTCCATCATTCCATACCCTACCAATACATTGTTTGATAGGTTCGCTTAGTCCATCTTTTGTTACCAATATTTTGTAATAACAATTGGAATGAATCTCTGGCATAATGACCCACCAATCTAGTCCATTCGCATGCTTGGCAGCATGGAGTCCGGCTCTTGCCAATGTATCCTGAATGGCGATTTGATTTTTTTGAACAACTGCTCCTAACCCATTATCCTGGGATATGTCTATCACATGGTATAATAAATGCTGCGGAGCATGTCCCCGATAACCGGGTGTGTCAAACCGGGTTCGCTGCATATCAATATTAAAAACATAAAAAAGATGCTCTGAGCCAGGAGCAGGAATAGACAATACGCCTTGTACATAAGGGCTCCCACTTCCCACACAATAAAATTGCTGTATCCAACCTGGATTGATCGAATCGCCATTTGCCATGATTTCGTGCGCGGCATTTACAATGAAGCATCCATTGCAATAAAAAAGCAGATTACCGTTTTTATCATTCATACTGGTATTAGAGCCTTCCATGTGAAAATTTTCAACGGTATTGATATTAAACACTTCTCGATTTCCATTATTAAATCCTAGTACTATTGCTTTTCCGTCGGGTATTGAGGAATTGTCATCGTAGCCAATAATCCAGTTTGCATCATACAAATCTTGTGCAGGGAGCGATTGAGAAAAACAGATAAAGGTTACAAAAAAAAGTAAAATTTTCATCGTGATATTATTTAAATACTAAGGAGGCAAGCACTGCATGTACTTACCTCCATGTGATTGTAGTAGCGTTTACTAATCTTGAATCATTAATTTCTGTGTTAACAATGTTCCATCCGAAAATCGAATAGCCACTAAATATAGTCCATTCGCTGCATTTGATACATCCATAGACTTAAGTCCATTGAAAGATTCGGCGTGAACCAACCGCCCTTAGGGCATCAAAAATGTGAACGCTACCGCTACGCTCGGTTTCCATTGTAAAAATGCCAGTAGTCGGATTCGGATAAATACGAATGTCTTCTTCTACATTGGTCTCTTCATCGGTCGAAGTGGTGCAATTAGAAAACGTATCCCCATAGTCTCGGTAATGCGGTATGTTGGGAATAGTGGCAAAATTCAAAGAAGGTAAGGTGACACCATGCTTCACCAGATCGCTCGCCAGCCCCGGGTGTCCTCTTCCCTTATACCGCTACCGCTTTAATTACTCCCATACTCCACCATCCGCCCTGGCGTGTAGGGCGCTCCGGCTGCTTCGAGTTTGGTTTCCAGATTTTTAATGTCGGTATTCATGATGTTGCGAATGCGCGTGAGCACCGACGGGAATTCCTCTTGCAGGATGCGCAGGGCATCGCGATTGGTCTGCGTGGGCGCAGAAGTAGAACTGGACATTGCATACGCCATGCCAAAAAGGCGGCTGCCCAGCCCCGGCTTAGATGGTGCATCCACTGCGGCTGCTACGCGGTCGCCCGACATCAAAACCTGGAGCCCGCGCACTTTTGCTTCCACGTTGATAACCTCCGCCAGGAGTTCTGCGCCGGGTGTCATCATCTGGTCGATGGCAGCGCGCATGTGGCGCAGGCGATTTTCGATGTCGTTCAACAGGCTATTGGCACCGGCGTAGGCGCGTTGCAACTCGGCTGCTTCGCGCTGAAATTCTACCAAAGCGGCGCGATCTTTCGCGGGGAGCGTTACGTTGCCCAGCGATTGGAGCGTGAAACGCACGGGCGCTACCAGTTCGGTCCGTTCGCCGTTCACGCTTTGCGCAAGCGCCACCGTGTAATCACCAGGCATCGCCATAATGCCGGAACCGCCGCTGCCATTGGCACGCACCGGATTCAGCGAAGGCATGCGACCATCCCAGACGATACGATTCACACCGGTACGAACGCCGGTTTTCAACTTGCGAATGACATTTCCATCCAGATCACGAACGGTGAACAGCAGGTACGGCGCTTCCTCTTCGCGCTCGGCTTTGAGCTCTTCGTAGGTCGGATAGCGAATTTCCTCGCCTGCTTTGGTCTTTTTCGCTTCTGCTTCCTGTCGTTTCTGCTTCAGGGTTTTTACCGTTTCTTTTACAAAATAGGTGAAAGTAGCGCCCACCGGTGGGTTCTCCGCAGCGTACATGGTGTGCCCCTGGAAGGCATTCGGCATACCACCCAGTGTGCCCAGCGGCGTGCCTTCGATGTACAGCAGCCCATCCTTTACCGGGAAAATCTGCGCTGCTGCTTGTACATGCTCCTCCGACATTTGCCGCAAAGGCGAATAATCATCCAGCACGTAGAAACCGCGTCCGAAAGTGCCCAGCACCAGGTCGTTTTCACGCTTCTGGATCGCCAGGTCGCGCACCGCAATGGTTGGCAAGCCCGCACTCAACTGCTTCCAGTGCCCGCCGCCGTCATTGCTGAAAAAGCAACTGAATTCGGTGCCGACGAACAGCAGATTCGCGTCAACGTGATCTTCCGCCAGGCTGTAAACAGAGCCGCGCTCGGGCAGGTTGGCGGTGACGTTCGACCAGGTGCGGCCCTTGTCGGCACTTTTATAAACATAGGGCTTGAAATTGCCGTCCTTGTGGTTATTGAAAGCCGCATAAACGACATTCTCATCGTGCTGGGAAGCCAGCAGGAAGTTGACGTAGCAGCGCTCCGGCACATCGCCGATTTTTTCCGATTCGATCTTGCGCCAGGTCTTACCGCCATCTTCCGTCACCTGGATCAAGCCGTCATCTGTACCGACGTAGAGCAGGTTTTCCCGGCGTGGACTTTCCGAAAAAGCGACGATAGTGCCGTATTGCGAGGTAGCGCCATTTTTTTCTACGGCGTCCATACTCTGGATTCGTCCCATCACTTTCAGGGTATTGCGATCAATCTGCCGCGTGAGATCCGGACTGATGGTCTGCCAGGTGTCGCCGCGGTCATCCGATTTGAATAACTTGTTGGCAGCGAAGTAGATGCGCGTTGGCAGGTGTTCGGAAGTTGCCAGGGGCGCGTCCCAGTTCCAGCGGTAAGCTTCTTCGTCCTTGCCGGGTTTGGGCTGGATGCCTGTGTCTTCGCCGCTGGTGCGGTCGTAGCGGGTAAGATTGCCATACTGCGATTGTGCATAAACGATGTTCGGATTTTTCGGATCAATTTGCGACTCAAAACCATCGCCGCCCTGCGTCACAAACCAGTCCGCATTGCGGATACCGTGGCGGGAGGTCGTGCGGGAAGGGCCGCCGAGGCTGTAGTTGTCCTGCGTGCCGCCATAGATGTAGTAGAATGGTTCGGAATTATCAACTGCCACTTTATAGAATTGTGTCACTGGTAGATTTTCTTTGAAAATCCAGGTTTTCGCTCCGTCAAAAGTTTCGTACAAACCACCATCGCAGCCCGCGAGATAGTGGTCGGGGTCACGCGGATCGATCCAGAGACTGTGGTTATCCACGTGCTTGAATTCCTCACCAAAATTGCTCCAGGTTCTGCCGCCATCGTGCGAAACCTGATTGTAAGTATTCATCGAAACGATCATTTCGGGATTGTTCGGATGCACGATAATTTCCTGGTAATAATTGCCACTGGTAGTATAGCTGCTGCGTTTTTCCCAGCTCGCTGCGCGGTCGGTAGAAACGAAAAAACCGCCGCTACTGCCCTGAGCTTCGACGATGGCGTAGAGTATTTCCGGATCGGAAGGTGCTATTGCCAGTCCGATGCGCCCCATTTTGCCTGCGGGTAGCCCCTTGTTGGCTTTTTCCCAATTGGTACCGCCATCCGAGGTTTTGTAAATATCACTCTCCGGGCCACCGCCTACGTAGGTGAAAACGCGTCGCCGACGCTGGTGTGCCGCTGCGTACAGCACATCCGGATTGCGTGGATCCAGGACGATATCGCTGACGCCCGTGTGCTCGTCGATGGTGAGCACGGCTTCCCAGGTTTTGCCGCCATCGGTGGTTTTATAAACGCCGCGGTCGCCCCCGGCAGACCAAAGTGGACCGTAAGCTGCCACGTAAACCACGTTGGAATTTTCCGGATGGACGATGATTTTACCGATGTGCTCGGAGTTTTTCAAACCCACATTTTTCCAGGATTTGCCGCCGTCTTCGGATCTGTAAACTCCGTCGCCATAGCTGGCGGAACGCTGGTTGTTGTTCTCGCCCGTACCCACCCAAACGATGTTTGGATTATTCGGATCAATCGTGACGCAGCCGATGGAGTAGGAACCTTGCGAATCGAAAATCGGCTGGTAAGTGGTGCCGTTGTTCTCCGTTTTCCAGACGCCGCCCGAAGCGGTCGCCACGTAGTAAACGCTGCTGTTTTCGGGATGAACGGCTACATCGGCGATGCGCCCGG
>CAZFBU010000033.1:0-16522 GCA_964517175.1 uncultured Saprospiraceae bacterium | reverse complement strand
ACGTAGTAAACGCTGCTGTTTTCGGGATGAACGGCTACATCGGCGATGCGCCCGGAGGTAACCGCCGGACCAACCGACCGGAACTTCAGCCCCGACAGCGAGACTTTGTCGAGGTAATGGGCAGCGGTTTCTTCATTCGCAGGGTCGGTTATTTTTTTTCGCTGTGCCTGTGCCGGTAAGATGCTGACCAGCATGACTGCGAGCAGTAAGGATTTTAAGGTGAAAATTTTCATGGTAATAAAGTTTTGGTATGCAATTTTTGGATGCGACGCCGGAATTTGTTTCCGGATCGGGCATCTTTGATGCTAATATTTTTGGTAAAATAGGACTTTTTGCAAAAAAATGCGGGGTTGTGTGGATTTTTGTAAAATGTATGAGTTTTTGAAAACCGGAATAATTGCGATGTGCTGTGCCCGGGGTCAGGTTCTTTGCGGAAGAGCTGAAATTTTCCTTACTTTTGTCGCTATGAACAAAGAGATGCCACCTGCTACGATGTCGGTCCAATGGCTGTTCCGGGGGATCAGCGCTGCCACCTTGTTGTGCATTTTCATAGGTGTGCTTACGGAGTTTTACTACCTGGCGGCAGCGCCGGCGCTTCTGTTGCTCGCCTATCTGACCGTTGTGGATTTTCGGAGTACGTTCTATTTACTGCTGTTTTGTATTCCGCTTTCTACGGAGTTTTATTTTCCGAACGGCTTTGGTACGGATTTGCCCACCGAGCCAATGATGCTGGGATTGATGGGCGTTTTTCTGCTCTATGTCATTCGGCATCATCGGGAAATCAGGGGCGATTTCTGGTGCCATCCAGTTACGTTATTGCTGTTGCTGCATATTGGCTGGATTTTTATTACCACCATTACGTCCAGTCTGTTTTTTATTTCTTTTAAATACTTCCTGGCAAAAATATGGTACATCGTTACTTTTTATTTTCTGAGTGGAATGCTGCTACGAAAAAGCAAAGATGTTCGGCAGATGCTTTGGGTCATTTTATTGCCACTTTGCGCGACAATTGTCGTTATCCTGGTCAAACACGCGGCGCTGGGCTTTACTTTTGAATCGGTATATTCGGTATTGCATCCATTCTATCGAAATCATGTAATGTACGCTGCCATTATGGCTGTTTTTGTTCCCTTTGTGTGGATTGTAATGCAATGGTACAAGCCCTGGAGCTTAAAATGGTTGTTTTTATTGGGGACTTTGCTGCTACTTCTGATAGGTATTCAGTTTGCTTACACACGAGCGGCGTACGTAGCGATTTTTATTGCGATCGGAGCTTATTACATCATTCAGTTCAAGTTAATGAAATACGTGCTGGCGGCCGGATTGGTTGGTGCGGTGGCGCTGGTGGGCTTTCTGGCGCTGGATAACCGCTACCTGGAGTTCGCCCCTAATTACGAGCGCACCATCACCCATGATAATTTTGGCAATCTGATCGAAGCGACGTACAAACTGGAAGATATTTCCACTATGGAGCGCGTATATCGCTGGATAGCAGGCGCTTATATGAGCAAGGAGGAGCCGGTTTTCGGTTTTGGCCCGGGCAATTTCTACAATTTCTACGTGCCTTACACCGTGCGCAGTTTTGAGACGTACGTGAGCGATAATCCCGAAAAATCGGGTGTCCACAGCTATTATCTGATGATATTGGTGGAGCAAGGCTACATCGGTTTGGCAATATTTTTAATCTTACTTTTTTACGTGTTGCTACATGGCGAGCGCATTTATCACCAAACGCATCATATTCGCGACAAACAAATCGTAATGATTGCCATGCAAATGCTGATCATTATTTCTGCGCTTCAACTCATTAACGACCTGCTCGAAACCGACAAGATCGGACCTTTCTTCTTTATGGCAATGGCGATGTTGGTGAACGTGGATTTGAAGAATAGGGAAGGCAAGGAGCGAGAGCAGGATTTGCGAAAACGCTGAGTTTTCGTAGATTTACGATCATTTCAGGGGGGACAGCAATCACAAGTCGCCCAATCTCGGTCTCAGCAAAATCTCCTCCACCACCGTCCGCTCGCTCATCTGCCAGGCGCTCCAGACGGCCCGGGCAACGTCCTGCGGGTCCATCAGGCGCTCCGAATCAATATCGGCACCCTCCCAAGAGGCGGTATCCGTTGAGCCGGGTAGCACGGCGGTAACGCTGATATTTTTCTCCTGCAATTCCAGGCGGAGTGAACGCGTGTAGCCGAGCAAGGCAAACTTGGAAGCGGCATACGAACCGCTATCGGCAAAGGCTTTGATGCTGGCAACGGAGCAAATATTGAAAATATGCCCCTTACCCTGCGCGATCATCATCGGTGCGATGGCCCGCGTGAGGTGATAGACGCTGAAAAAATTGACGTGCATCATCTCCTCCATGATGCCTTCTGCTTCCGTGAGCAGAGCGCCTTGTGCAAACAGCCCGGCGTTATTGACCAAAACGTCCGCTTGCTCCCAGTGCGTTGGGATGAGTTCGCCTAGGCGCAGCACGTCCTTTTTATTGCTCAAATCCGTGGGAAACGTACGGAAGTCGATCGCATATTTACTTTCAAATTCCTGTTTCATCGCTTCCAGGTCATCGCTGCTGCGGGCAACAATAGCCAGGTTGAAGCCTTGTTCGGCAAAAACAGTGGCAATGGCGCGTCCGATGCCTTTGGTTCCTCCGGTGATGATGCAATTCATAATTTTAGTTGAATGGTTGAAAAGTTGAATGGAGTTGATGAAATTATAAAACAAAGGTATCAAACCTTTCAACCAGTTGACAGGTGGAGTTGTTGCGTAAAAAGCTTTTAAAAGTCAGGAAATTGGAAAATTGCGCTATTTTTGACAAAGTTTCAAAAGCAGATGTGGCGAACTTTCGAGGCGCATCACATATTGTCGATGGCAAAATACAACTACTACAGGCTGCTGAAATCCTTGTAAAATATTACAGCTACGAATGAATTTGAATATTTTATACCATATTGGGCGGTACGTGATCATGTTGGGGACGGCGCTGACCAGACCGGAAAAATGGTGGATGTACTACAAAGAGACCATGCGCCAGATGAATGACATTGGCGTCGGGTCATTGATAATCGTAGCCCTAATCTCGGTCTTTATCGGAGCGGTGACGGCGGTACAGTTTGCCTACCAATTGGATGGCACGCTGGTACCTAAGTATTACATCGGCTACATCGTTCGGGATGGTACGATCATTGAATTTGCGCCCACGATCATTTGCCTGGTGCTGGCAGGCAAAGTTGGCTCAAATATGGCTTCCGAGATTGGCGGTATGCGCCAAAAGGAACACATCGACGCCATGGAAATCATGGGGGTGAATACAGCGGCATACCTCATTCGCCCGAAAATCCTGGCGGCGATTACCGTCGTTCCTATGCTGGTAGCGCTGGGTGCTTTCATCAGCATCATGGGGGGCTATCTGGCATCAGTGCCGGGCGGCATCATGTCGGAAGCCGAATATGTGCAGGGGGTTCGCTCGTTCTTCGATCCGCACAATGTGCGAATGATGTTCGTTAAGGCGGTTACTTTTGCATTTATTCTGACCAGCGTTTCCTGCTACCAGGGTTATCACGTGAAAGGAGGAAGTATCGAATTGGGGCAGGCCAGCACCAATGCCGTTGTATTCAGTAATATATTGATTTTGCTGTCCGACTATCTCATCGCATTGTTATTGACATAAGGATTGGGCGCGCGCCGGAAACAAGCGAATTTGACATTGGCTAATTGATGGATAATGATTAGAATAGAAAATCTTACAAAATCATTTGGTGAGACGGAAGTGCTGAAAGGCATAACGACAGAGTTTTACAAAGGAAAAACAAACCTCATCATCGGGCGAAGCGGCGCCGGTAAAACCGTTTTGCTCAAAACGCTGGTCGGATTGTTGCGCCCTACAAGTGGTAAAATCTGGTACGATGATGTTGATTTTTTGAGTCTTGACAAAAAGGAACTCCGCGCCCTGCGCATGCAGGTGGGCATGTTGTTTCAGGGATCGGCGCTTTTTGATTCCATGTCGGTCGAAGAAAATATTCGCTTCCCGCTGGATATGTTTACCAATATGACGGCAAAAGAAAAACTCAACCGGGTAAATTTCTGCCTGGAGCGGGTAGAACTGACCGGCAAAAACGATAGCTTCCCTTCCGAGATCAGCGGCGGGCAGCAAAAGCGGGTAGGTATTGCCCGGGCCATTGTGTTGCAGCCTCAATACCTTTTTTGCGATGAGCCGAACTCCGGGCTGGACCCTAAAACAGCTCTGCTGATTGACGAATTGATTCGAAGTATTACGATCGAAAATAATATTACCACCGTCATCAATACGCACGATATGAACTCGGTCATGGAGATCGGCGATAATATTATTCTGCTTTACCAGGGCGAAATCGCCTGGCGCGGCAGCAAGAAAGAAGTGCTGGGCAGCGATAACGAAATTATGGATGACTTTATCTTTGCTTCACCCTTCCTGCAGCGCCTGCGCAGTGCTGCCCTGGAAAAGGGGGTATCTCCTTCCAAATAATCGCTATTCTTCTGCTTCGCCCATGCTGCCATTGATGTAGTAAGCGCCTCTGATTGCCAGCAACTCATCTTCACCTAGTTGGAGCGGTTCAATTTCGATGTAGTCTCCATCGGTTTTACCGGTGACGACGGGTATTTTCTCGAAGCCGCTTTCCCGTTTTACAAAAATAAAACTTTCATTGCCCTCCGTAATCAGCGCGCTGAGCGGTATCGACAGTACCTCCCGCACCTCGGTATATAACTGCGCTTGTACATAGGTGCCCGGAATCAAATCCACCGGTTCTTTCTCAAAATGCCCGTGTACCATCGTCGTCTTGGTTTCGGAATCGACCATTTTTCCAACCAAATGAACCTCCGCCTCATACACGCGGTCGCTGCCGGGCATCTGGCAGGTGATTCGCTGCCCTTTTTTGATTTTTATGATGTCTTTCGAAAAAATTTGCAGCTCTAGGTGAATGTGGCTATTATCCACTATTTCAATTAGCATATCTGATGGAGAAACGAGTTTTCCATTGTTGATATTTACTTTGGTAATGTAGCCGCTCACCGGTGCGCGCAGCACGATAGCCGATTGAATATCTCCTTTTTCTTCCAGTGCTTTAGTCGAAATACCCAGCAAATCCAATTCTGCGCGCAGACCCTTGTAGCGTGCCTGTTGTAGCTGCAAGCTTGCCCGCGCCTGCTCCATTGCCTTCTGCGAAGTGGCGTCGGAGGCAGCCAGCGTCTCTTTGCGCGTCAGATCGCTTTCCAGGAATGCCAGTTGGCTTTGCGTTTCGAGAAATTCGCGCTGCAACTTCACCAGATCCGGGTGCGTGATCGAGGTCAGCACCGTGCCTTTTTTGACAAAATCGCCCGGTAGGTATTTTGCAGATTGAATGAATCCGACGGTCGGCGCAGAAACGGAGTACAAGCTATACGGCGGCACTTCGATGCGTCCCGTGCATTCAATATGCTCGGAAATATTGCGCAATTGTGGTTTGCCAAGCTCGATACCGGCGAGTTCCATCTGCGCTTCTGTTAGCGAGACGGCAGACCTCCGGGGTGTCGTTTCCGGTTGTGTTGGGGCTTCGCTTTTGCCGCAAGCAAAAACAAAAATGCTGATTAAGCTGAAAATGCTGATTTTTATGCTGTTTTTCATGTTACTTTTTTAAGATTTGAAATAATTATTGATTATTCCAGAATATATTGCAATGCTAATACTGCTTGATTGTATTGTTGTACCAGATCCAGATAATCCAGTTCGTTCTGTAATGCAGCTTCGAGGCTTTGCACGTACCGGAAATAGTCAATTTCTCCATTTTGCAATTGCGTAGTCGCCAGTTCGCGGAGCATGCGCGCCTGTTCCTGGAGGGCAGCGCCACTGGTATCCAGTTGATTACGAAGTAATTGCGCTTGCTCTCTTGCCAGTTGGCGCTGCTGTTGCAACTGTACCATTGCCAGTTGGAGGTTGTTCTGCGAAACCATTTCCTGCACGCGCGTCTGCTCGGTGCGGGCGCGTTGCGCTTTGTTGAAAATGGGTAGAGCAACTCCGGCGGTAATGGCATGGAGCGGAAACTGCGGGCGCAGACTCAACAAATTATAGCCAAAGAAAAGCTGAGGCGCCACTTGCTTTTCCTGCAAAATCGTCTCGGCTTGTGCTACGCTAACCTGCTGTTGCAAGGGCGCGGTGAGCGTGGTGCTTACCTGTTCGCCAACCGGCAGTGGCAGTGCCGAGAAAGGATCGCCCGGCGGCTCGTAATTTTCGGTCAGGAAAGCAGCTTGTCGCAATTGGGCATAAGCTTGCTGCATTTGAGCGGTTGCGCTCGTCAGCGCTTTGGTTGTTTGCAGCAATTGATTGTCCACCAATGTTTTATCCAGGCGATTGATCTCTCCGGCATTGAACTGAAGATTGGTGCGTTCTGCTACCGTTTCATACAGATTCTGTTGCTGCAAAAGCAAATCCCGTCGTTCGTTTTGATAAACCCAGTTATACCAAAATTGCTGCACCTGAAAGCTGATTTGCCGCGTCCGCAGGGTACGTTCGCGCTCACTCAGGGCGACATTGGCACGAGCCACTTCCTTGCGCTGCTTGTCGGCGGCGAGGTTGCCGAGGCTTTGCGTTGCTCCCAGGTTGAAATCCACCAGCGTGCCGTCCAGTTGCCCCACGGTCAGGTTGAAATTTGCAGCCGGAATTTGTCGTGCCCCGTCAATGCCCAACTCGGCGGCTCGAATCTGCAAATTGGCATTTTGCAATGCGGGATGTTCGCGTAAAGCGTTGTTGATTGCCGAATCCAATGGCAGCGCTTGCTGTGCCTGCAAAGCAGAACCGGCAAACAGGAAGAGTAGAATAACGACCGTTTCGCTTGGAATTTGCGGACGGCTTAGTTTGCGATTCACCAGATAGTACAGCACCGGCAGCACGATCAGCGTGAGCAGGGTTGCAGTAATCAAACCACCGATTACGACCGTGGCCAGTGGTTTTTGCACTTCAGCACCGTTTGAGGTGGACAATGCCATTGGCAGGAAGCCCAGTGCAGCTACCGTTGCCGTCATAATGACCGGACGCATTCGCACCAGCCCTCCCTCCAGGACGATCTGCCGGAGGTCGGTTTCGCCTTCTTCGTAGCGCATTTGGTTGAAATGGCTGATCAATACGATGCCATTCAATACAGCTACACCAAATAGTGCGATAAAACCAACGCCAGCCGAAATGCTGAACGGCATGCCCCGCAGCCAAAGTGCCAGCACCCCCCCGATGGCAGACATCGGCACGGCAGTGAAAATCATAATGGCATATTTAAGTTTTCCAAATGTAAAATACAAGAGTACGAAGATCAGCGCCAGCGCTACCGGTACGGCAACCATCAGGCGTTTTTGTGCTTTTTCGAGGTTCTCGAATTGTCCACCGTACTCGATGTTGTAGCCCGGCGGCATTTTTAATTGACTAGCTAAGGCCGTTTCCACATCGGCGACCAGACTGGCGATGTCACGATTGCGCACATTGATACCAATGGTAATGCGGCGGCGCGCGCTTTCGCGGGAAATTTGCATCGGGCCTTCGGTGTATCTGGCGGAAGCTACTTCGCTGAGCGGAATGACGGAGCCATTGTCCAAATGAATAAATAAGTGGTTCAAATCCAGGTCATTACGCGACTCCTCCTGCAGGCGGACCACCAGGTCGAATTTGCGTTCATTTTCAAATACAACCCCGGCGGTTTCTCCGGCGTAAGCCGTGCGCACCAGGGTGTTGAGGTCTTCAATATTCAAGCTGTATTCGGCAATTTTCTGACGATTGTATTCCACCATAAGCTGTGGCAAGCCCTCCGTTTGTTCTACTTTGACATCGGCTGCACCGGGAATGTTGTTGATCAGCGCTGCGGCCTGGTCGGCGAGTCGCTTGAGTTCTTCCGCGTTTTCGCCGAAGATTTTCACCGCAATATCGGTCTTTGCGCCAGTCATCAATTCGTTGAAACGCAACTGAATCGGCTGGGTAAATTCAAAAGTAGCGCCGGCAATAACATCCAGTTTTTCCTTCATTTTTTCCACCAGTTCTTCCCGGCTGTCCGCACTGACCCATTCCTCCTTTTCCTTCAGGATAATCATAATATCGGCATCTTCAATTGCCATGGGGTCAGTTGGAACTTCTGCGGTGCCAATTTTTGACACGACGTGTTTCACTTCCGGAAAATTTTCCAGTAGAATGCGTTCTGCTTTTGTGGAGGTGTTGATGCTCTCGGTTAGTGCACTTCCAGGCTGAATGGTCATTTGCATCGCCAGGTCACCTTCTTCCAGTGTAGGTATAAATTCTGCACCAAGCGTCCTGAACAGTAAAATTGCGCCGATAAGCAAGGTGGTTGCGATCGCCAAAATCACATAAGGCATACGGATGGCAAATCGGATTACTGGTCGATAGAGGGCTTGTAAAAATTTGATGATGCGGTCGGAGAACGTCTGCTTGTCGCGAATTTCTCTGGGCATTACCCAGGCGGTCATCATCGGTACATACGTGAGTGAAAGAATGAGCGCGCCAAGTACCGCAAAACTGAAGGTCATCGCCATTGGGCGAAACATACTGCCTTCAATGCCGGTTAGCGACATAATGGGAATGAAGACAATCAAAATGATGAAAACCCCGAAAACTGCCGACCGGAACAGCTTCGCCGAGGCATCAATCACTACATGGTCCATTTCCTGCTGCGTTAATGTTTTGCCGACATGATAGGCAAAAATGGCGTGCAGTACGCCTTCCACAACAATCACCGCGCCATCCACTACGATACCGAAGTCAATAGCGCCCAATGACATCAGATTGGCGGAAACGCCGAAATAATTCATCATAATCAGCGCAAAAAGCATCGCCAGCGGGATGACTGACGCCACGACCAGCCCCGCCCGGAAGTTGCCTAGCAGCAGCACCAGCACAATGATGACGATGGCGCCGCCTTCCAGCAGGTTTCTCTCAACGGTTTTGATGGTTTTTCCTACCAGCACCGAGCGGTCGAGGTAAGGCTCCAGAATAATGCCTTCGGGCAGAGATTTTTTCACTTCTTCGATGCGCTCGTGCACGTTGGCGATGGCTTCGGAAGAGTTTGCGCCTTTTAGCATCAGCGTGATGCCGCCGACCACTTCGCCCTTGCCGTCCATCGTCATGGCGCCGAAGCGCTTGGGCGCGCCGAGTTGCACCGTGCTGACGTCTTTTACCAGCACCGGTATGCCATTGCGATTGCCAACTACAATACGCTCAATGTCAGCAATACTTTGTACAATACCTTCGGTACGAATGTAAAACGCATTGGGTGTTTTTTCGATGTAACTGCCCCCGCTGTTTTGATTATTGCGTGCCAGCGCGTCGAAGACTTCAAAAATAGCGACGTCGTAGCTTTGCAATAAAAGCGGGTCCAGCGCGACTTCGTACTGCTTCAGGTAGCCGCCAAAGCTGCTGATTTCGATGATGCCCTTGGTGCCGGCGAGCTGGCGCTTGACGATCCAATCCTGAATGGTGCGCAGGTCCATCGCGTTGTAGCGGTCTTCGTAGCCGGGGGCGATTTCCAGTACGTACTGGTAAATTTCGCCCAAGCCGGTGGTGATGGGCATCAACTCCGGCGTGCCGAGCCCTGCCGGAATTTCACCCGCCGCCAGGTCGATTTGTTCCTTCACAAATTGCCGGGCTTCCAGCACGGGCACCCAATCTTCAAAAACAATGGTCACGACGGATAGTCCAAAGCGAGAAATGGAGCGGATTTCCGTGACATTGGGAATATTGGCGGTCGCGACTTCAATAGGATAAGTAATAAATTGCTCCACCTCCTGTGGTGCCAACGAAGGCGAAACCGTGACGACCTGTACCTGGTTGTTGGTGATGTCGGGCACGGCGTCAATGGGCAGGTTTTGTAGCGACAGGATGCCGCCGCCGATTAGCCCCAATACCAATATTGCGATAATGAGTTTATTCCTTACGGAAAACCCAATGATGGATTTTATCATTTTAAAATATGCTTGTTCTGATTAGCAAAATGAAGACGCTGGTCAGCCAGCGACGATAAGGTCAGGCCAATCTGTAGGATTGACGAAACCGGTAAAAACAGAACTAGCAAATTGGAGGGCGAAAGATAGAGTCGTACACGTCTATTTTGGGAATGGCTTGATCCTGGAGCAAAATATCAGAAGAAATAACCAGCAGATTAAGTGGTGGAAAAAAACTAGCATTGGCAAGCGTAAAAGCACCGATGGAGTTTACGGATTGATAAGGCAGTTGACTGTGCTCGTGCTCGTGCCCGGGCGCGTGATCCTGGAGATTGAAAAAATGCTTGACCGCGAAATTCCAGGGCGACTCAAACTCACCGCTGGCGCGCTCTTCCTGCAAATGCTGCTGGAAGTGCTGAATGGCAAAGACAGACTTTGGCAACTGGCTAAAATCCGTTTGTGGGAAGAGGCTTCCCAAGAACATATAAATCGCCAATGTCACTGCCATTATTCTCATACATCTCAACTTGCTGCCAAGATAAAATTTTTCGGCAAGACGGACGGTGAGATTTATCACTTAACCGTTCTTTAACGTTAATTTACCTATGCTTTCGGCGTTGCCGGCATTTGTTGATCCAGATAATCGTGCCGGTAACGGGCAAACTCGTGCCCACCAGGCAAGCCAGGAAATAAAGAGTCATTAGCGGCAAGCCCAAAATTTCGCCGGTGTGCAAAAAGCGATTGATGTAGCGAAACTTAGACACAGCCGTTCGATCTTTAAATTGTTGCACTTCGACCAGCGCGCCCGTTTTTGCATCAAATTGCACGCTTTCGGATAAACGCGCTCCAAGCGAATTATTGTAATTGTATTTGCTGATGCTGATCGTGCCACCTTCTCCGCGAGGAAAGGAGAGGTTCACCTCGGAATCGTAAGGTAGGGCTTCAAATGATTTTGCCAGGATATTTTGATAAAAACTACCTGCCGTTTCAGCTTCGGCGGCATCCAGTCGTGTTGGTTTTGCTTGCTGCTTAGGTGCTTCGACAGATTCGCCGATCAGGTTATTCACGCCATTTCTCACCCACTCCTGCGAAATGTACAGACCCGAAAACGCCATCACAAACAGCAGCAGTAAGGCATAAAAGCCTAGCACATTGTGCAGTTGATAATTCAGCGCCCGCCAGGGTGCGCGCCAGTTGACGGCCAGTCCTGTTTTCAAGGCTTTCCATTTTGGCGGAAGCCAGAGGATAAAACCCGTGATCGTCATAATGACGAAGATCAGCGTGGCAATGCCGACGATGGTTCTGCCGGGGTCGCGCACCAGTAGCCAGCGGTGCAGGTACATGGTTTGGGTGAAAAAATTTGCCGCCGCCATATTGCGTTCGCCGAGCATCTCGCCGGTGTAGGGATTGGCATACATATAAATGCGCTCTTCGGTAGCGTTGTTGGTCGCTCTGATGAGCACCGATTGGTGCGCTTTGTCCGGAATAGTCAGGCGTTCGACCTTCGCATCATAAGCCTGATTAAAATTTGCGATCAGCGCATCAATGGGCAAGCGTTGCGTTTGGGCTTCGATGTACAGAACATCCCGATTGATCCAGTTTTCGATGTATTTTTGAAAGGCAAGAACGGTGCCCGTCAGGCAGATGATAAACACAATGATGCCGCTCGCCAGCCCCAGCCAGAGGTGTGCTTCGCCGATGAGCCATTTAACCCAGTTTTTACTTCCCGTTTTCATGCTTGTAGAATTGATACGAAAGTTAAATTCAATGGCGAATTTAGCTGGAATAAGTCTAAATAAGACTGGTCGAGATCAGATTCCACAAAAAATACCTAGCGTTTGTATGAAGTTAGGTACAAGGATATACCTAAAGGTAAGTAAAAAAAAGAGGCGGCTGAGCACCGCCTCAAGGACACAAATTGATTAATTCAAGTCTTTTTTCGCAAGGTAAAAGTCAATCATTTCGTACTCGGTACTTTCCAGGCGTTCGTTCATCTCATCCAATGTTTTTGGCGGCGGAACGATGGCTTTATCACCCGGTTTCCAGTTCAGCGGCAGCGCCACTTGCTTTTCATCGGCTGTTTGCAGGGCCTCCAACGCGCGTTTGATCTCTTCCATGTTGCGACCCACGTTCAGCGGGTAGTACATCACCAGGCGAATCGTGCCTTTCGGATCGATGAAGAACACCGCCCGAACCGCAGCCGTCATGCTTTCGCCCGGGTGCAACATGCCGTACAACTGCGACACCTTCATATCCAGATCAGCGATGATCGGAAAATCGAAATATACGTCGGTTTTTTCGCGAACGTTATTCACCCAGCCCAGGTGCGCATGCACGCTGTCGATGCTCAAGCCGAGCAGTTTGGTGTTGCGTTCAGTGAACCAGTCTTTTTCAATTGCAAAGCCGGACATCTCGGTGGTACAAACCGGCGTAAAATCTGCCGGGTGCGAGAAAAGCACCACCCAGCTATCCTTATTGTATTCCGAGAATTTCATCGGGCCAGTTGTGGTAATCGCCGTAAAATCAGGCGCTGGGTCGCCGATACGTGGCATTTGGGTTACCTTTGCTCCATTATCTTCCATAATATATTTTTGAGTTTTTATTTAAAAAAATCCGGATTCGGCTTGCCGCCAAATCTTTTGTTTTACAGTGCAAAATTGCGGGATTTTCAAATCCTTTTCAGTAACGCAGGTCACATACCGATATGACAGATGTCAGCCGTTACGATTGGGAATAGTTTTGTGAAATTCCGCGCGAACAATTCGCGGTCGGAAGTTGTTCTATTACTTTAGGATGTTCAAACATCGATTTCGTACGTTCAAAATAATGAATCGTACAATTTTTTAATACAAATAGCAATTCCGTCGGTTTATCCGTCTCAAATCAAAGGCAAGCAAGCGGCGAAAAATGTTACAAAAAACAGACTGGATATGATGGTAATGATGGCATTGTTTTTAGCAATGACACTTCTGATATTTTTTTGGATGCTGATCCGGCTGCCCGATTGGCTGGAGCCCGCTGCTGATTACCCACCGGTGAAGCAAAAAAAGCGGCGACCCTCCGCCTGGAAGCTCATGGTGCGTACACTGCGCAGGCTGTTCAGTGAGTTTGTTCTTCGCAAACAGACCCTTTCAGATAGTTTCTGGCGTTCGGTCAGAACCATTTCCGAACAGATCAAGGCACTGGAAAAGAAAAGCTTTCACTGGTAGTGGTTTCCCGATACGGAAATCAGCGATGCATCCGTGAAAAGACGAGACAAAGCGACGTAAATCTCCATTCGCCCCGGTAGAACGGCACTCCTTCACTGTTTTTTCATCACAATGTACCACATGCCCCGCAAATCTCCTGCCGTGTAGCCAATGGCTGCATCGTCAGGGTAGAGCTGTTTGATGTGCTCGTAATTTTGGGCGGTAAGCGTTTCGCCGAGCGTACCGTGACAATTGAGGCACAGCTCCTGCGCCATGATCGGCGCGAAGAACGCCACCTCTTCACCATTTAAATCCCGGATGATCGGGCGCATTTTTTCCTCCGTATCCCACCGTTCCTGAAAAAGGTCGAAAACCTGCTGCTCCAGGTCGCTCTGGATTTTGTTTTCCGGGTTGCGCGCCTGGTTGGCCCTGCGGTGGATAGAGGCATCGTACACCTGCGCCAGGCTATCGGCGATGGGGTAGGCGCGTACATTGCAATACTGAACGGCATTGGGTACGCCGCCCGTCTGCATGGCGGTTTTGAGTTGCGTGCTCATGGCGGCTTGCGTTACACCGGCAATTTCGAGTCCTTGCTCAATGAAAAAAGTGGATTGATCTTCGGATTGCGTTTCCGTTTGTTGCTTTTTTGGGGTTTGATTGCAGGATAATGTGATTCCCATTAAAAGCAGGAAAGTGAATAGGAGGTGTTTGTTTTTCATCATTCAAAAAGATTAAAAAAATGGGTGGCACATGTACCCCCCACTTTCTCCGTTGTCAGATATGTTATCGTATTTGCGATCGTTCCCTATGCCACTGCTGCCAGTGCATCATCGATCACTTCCTGCGAAATGGTAGTCGGGCATACATAATCGCTCTTCGGCAGATCGCTTTCCTCAATAGCTCTCCAGCCACCCTCTATGTTTACAATATTTTCAAAGCCTCTGGCTTTCAGAATAGAAGCGGTGATCATAGAGCGATAGCCGCCCAGGCAGTGCGCGTAGTACGTCGTGTCGCGGTCGAGCCTGCTCATGTTCTTGTTGATGTAATCCAGCGGGAAATTATCCGCATTTTCCATATGCTGCGACAAGAACTCGGTTGGCTTGCGCACATCCAGTACGTTTTCCACCTTGTTTGATTCATAACGCTTTGTAAATTCGTCGATGGTGATGGATTCAATGCGGTCGGTTTCTTTACCGGCTGCTTTCCACGCTTTGATACCGCCCTTCAGGTAGCCCAGGGTATTGTCATAACCCACGCGTGCCAGCCGTGTTACCGCTTCTTCTTCGCGCCCTTCGTCGCAAACAATGACGATCGGCTGCTGCAAATCGGTGACCAACGCACCCACCCAGGGAGCAAAGTCGCCATCCATGCCAATGAAAATCGCCTGCGGGATAAACTCCTTGTAGAACTCATTTTCGTGGCGGGTATCCAGCACCAGTGCACCTTCATTTTCCACGACTACCTCGAATTCATCCGGCGTCAGCGCCACTGCCCCGCGCTCCAGCACATCGTCGATGCTACCGTAGCCTTTCTTATTCAGCATGGCGTTTTTCGCAAAATACTGTGGCGGCGGCATCAAGCCGGCGGTTACTTCCTGAATGAACTCTTCGCGCGTCATGTCGGCACGGAGGGCGTAGTTTGTTTTCTTCTGATTTCCCAGGGTATCCCAGGTATCCGAGCTCATGTTTTTGCCACAAGCCGAGCCTGCGCCGTGTGCCGGATAAACGATCACCTCATCCGGAAGCGTCATGATTTTCGTGCGCAAGCTATCGTACAACATGCCTGCCAGGTCTTCCTTCGTGATGCTGCCTGCTTTCTGCGCCAGGTCGGGGCGACCAACGTCGCCAATGAAAAGCGTATCGCCGGAGAAAATGGCGTATTCCTTGCCATTTTCATCATACATCAGATAAGTGGTGGACTCCATGGTATGACCAGGCGTGTGCAACACCTTGAAGGTCAGTTTACCAACTTTCAGCGTTTCGCCATCTTTAGCTTCGTGCTTTTCAAATTCGGTTTTTGCACCCGGGCCGTAAACGATGGTCGCGCCGGTTTTTTCTGCCAAATCCACGTGCCCGGATACAAAATCGGCGTGGAAGTGGGTTTCAAAAATATATTTCAATTCCGCGTCTTCCTTTTCCAGTTTTTCCAGGTAAGGCTTCGTTTCGCGCAATGGATCAATGATGACCGCTTCGCCCTCACTTTCGATATAGTAAGCGCCCTGCGCCAGGCAGCCGGTATAGATTTGCTCTAATTTCATGATGTTTCGTTTTAGATTTAGTAGTTTCCGATAGAAATAGCTCTTAAATTTCCAAAAAATTATCCAATATATGAAACAATGTTCATATAGTTTTCGTTCGCTCAGGCAGTAACGCGCAACAATTGCTTCACATCACTCCATGCGCCGCCGTTGTAAACCTCCTTCACAGCTTGCTTTTTGAGAAATTCGGTAGCTTGTCCGCTGCGGTTGCCGCTGGCGCAAATCAGCACAATCGGCTTGCTCATTTCCTTGAATTCCGCCACTTTTCCCGGCACCTGCCCCAATGGAATGTTAATGGAATCTTTTACATGTCCGAAGAAATACTCGAACGGTTCTCTGACGTCGATGATGGTAACGCCCGGTTTTGCTAATATTTCCTGCAAATTCATTCTGATACAGTTGTTTTAATGTTTAAATGATAGGACAAAGATAATCCCTGTTGCAACACAGAATCAGTGATGGGTATCACAGTGCCGTTTTGATTGGCAATAATAGTGCTTTTCGTGCCAAAGGTCAGTATGACTCCCTCGGAGCATCGCTTCGCGGCTATTCGCCTTTCGCAATGCAAGCATCTGGTAATAAAAACTTTAACCGAGTTTGTTTCATCAAAAAGTTAATCAAACGACTAAAAATAAAAAAGGGTCAATCCGGAAACCCGGATTAACCCTCCTAAGACTCGGAATATTGTTTGCTTACAATTCTGTTTCTTGTTCTACGAACTCCGTCATTGGCAGGCTTGTTTCGCTCAGCGCCTTGAAGCCGCCCTGAATGTTCACCAGGTTTTCAAAACCTCTGGCGCGGAGGATAGAGGCCGCGATCATGGATCGGTAGCCACCGGCACAGTGCACGTAGTATTTCGTATCTCGGTTTATCTCGCTCATATTCTTGTTGATGAAGTCCAGCGAAAAGTTTTGCGCACCGATAATGTGCTGGGCATTGTATTCACTTTCCTTGCGCACGTCGAGCAGGTTCACGCCTTGCTTGTACATATCCGCGAATGCCTCGGCGGTGATTTGAGCCATTGTGTCAATTTCTTCACCTGCAGCCTTCCAGGCTTCGAAGCCACCATCGAGGTAGCCGATTGCATTGTCGTAGCCCACGCGTGCCAGGCGATCCACAACTTCGTTTTCTC
>CAZFBU010000032.1:29611-32945 GCA_964517175.1 uncultured Saprospiraceae bacterium | reverse complement strand
AAAATAATTTAGGCGGAGCCGAACTTTTTTGAGGAGCAGAATGTAGTTGGAGGGATTGCATCAAATGATATTTTGAATTTTGAAATTGCAATTATTTCAAACAGAATAAAATTCTAAATTTAGCCATGCTGGAGTTATTCATTGCCGTCTTAGCCTCCCTGTTTTCTGTCGTCAACCCGATTGGCGCTGTTCCCGTTTTTTTGGGCATGACCTCGGGCTATTCCAAGCCGATGCTGCACAAAACGGTGCTGCAAACGAGCATTTATTTCGCCGCAATTTTGATGGTCTTTTTCTTTGCCGGCACGCTCATTCTCAGCTTTTTTGGCATCAGTATCAATGCCATGCGCATCGCCGGTGGGCTGGTCATTCTCAGTTCGGGTTATTCCCTGCTCAACAGCAAATTCGAGGATACCCGCGCCATCAGCCCGGAAGTAACCGAAGAAGCGCTGCACAAGCAAGATATTTCCTTTTCGCCACTTGCGATGCCACTGCTTTCCGGACCGGGCTCCATCTCGCTACTCATTAGCTTGAGCGCCGAGCACCAGGATTGGGCGCCGAAGCTTGTCATCGCCGGCGTAATCGCAGTGATGGGCTTGATCGTTTTTCTTATTTTGCGCTCGGCACCTTACTTCAATCGCGTGCTCGGCATTGCGGGTATGCGGGCGCTGTCGCGTATTATGGGCTTTATCGTGATGGCAATTGCGGTGCAATACATTATTGGTGGCGTGGTGGATTTGGTAAAGTCGCTGGTATAACTTACTTTTAGGGCATAAAAAAAACCGGCTGGAATCTCCAACCGGTTTCTAAATGAGCTTTGAGAGGCTATCTACATACCAAAATACGGGGCATCCTTTGACACCCCACTAAATCTTCATAGGATTATAAAAAATGTTCGTGGGATTATAACCTGCCAGCAGCAAGTCGTTTCAGGGTTATAATTTGTTAGTAATAAGCTTTCCGTTTCCGGATTTTATGTTTCTGTCAGTTGCTATTATTTGTTCTTTCCGTTTGACAATACAAATATGCAGACAAAAACAGGAGCAAATAAGTACAAAATATAAAAATGCTGGATTTTGATTGACTATCTATTTTTTCATAAAAAATTGATTTTCAGCATTTTAAAAGAAAAAAAATTGCAATTTTCTGTTTAATTCTAGTCTTTTTGGCTGATTTTTTTTCATTTTTTTTTCGATAACAAGGTGTTTTCTGAGCAAAAAACTCTTTTGGGACTTGCTCATCGGCTGCTTTTTTTCAAAAACAGTCTGTCACCATCCAGAATCCAGTTACAAAAATGTAGCGGGTACCTTTCATTCGCTTTTGCCGATGTGATTTTGCCATTCTTCCGTTTTTGCAAAACTACGTTTGAGGATTGGACGGATCGTTGAAAAATACAAGCAAGTTTCAATCTTTTGTATGAGTTGAACCACGGGCGAAAAAATTTGCAAAAAAAACCGGACATTGTGCAACTCTCCGGAAAAGCCATCGTAAAATAATGGAAGAATGAGCCAGGGGAGCAGACATAAAAACAAAAAGGGTAACACAACTGCCTTGCGGTACCCTTTCCAAAACCACTCATGAGATTATAATCTTTGTTAGTTTCTAAAGACTGCTGTGAATGTTTGGTCGTTTGCTTTTCTAAAATTAGCAGTCCATAGTGCCTGTTGGGATTAAAAATTTGTTAATGGTGGTCGTCGTCGAAAAAAAAAAGTCGTCTTAAAATTTTCGTCGTCTTTTAGGAATTATAATTTGCTATTAGCGAGTCGCGAATCAACAAAGAGTGTTTCATTGTGAGTCACGATACAAATGTCGGACAAAAGACTACCGTTTGTAAGTACATTTTCGTATCTTTCTGCACGGTTTTTTAATTTGGTTCGCGTTTAAATAATTGATTTACAATTATTTGTGCCTAAATATAAAGTGACTACTGGATTTCAAATTTCTCTATGATGCAGCATCAAAGCAAAATTGTAGCCCTCATTCAGGACATATCGGTCAAAGATCGGGAGCGATTTTACCAATTTGTGCACTCTCCTTACTTCAATCAGCACGACCCGACCCGGGAATTGATGAACGTCATACTGGAATATATCGACCATCCGGAAAGGCAACTGGAGCGCAAGGTGCTGTTTAAGCGCCTTTTTCCGGAGGAGAAAGCCTATGATGAGCAAAAGCTGCACAATGTGATGTCTTACCTGAAAAAGCTGTATCACCGCTTTCTGGCGGTGCGTTTTCTGGAGGTGAAGCCTTTTCGCGAGCAGTTATTTACGCTGGAGTCCGCATTTGAGGAAAACCAGTTTGACCTGATGACCAATCGCGCCAAGCTACTGGAAAAGCAAATGGATGAGCATCCGCATCACAACAGCGATTACCATTTTGTGGGGTATCGGGTCAGTGCGCTATTGGGCTACTACAGCGGTAGTTACGTCGATCGCTCCAAAACCGATGCTTTCCAGAAAATGCTCGATCACCTCGACCGCTACTACATCGTGGAAAAATTGCGCAATTGTTGCCACATGACTGCCAACATGATGCTTTTTAACACCAACTACGACCTGGGACTGCTGGAAGAAGTGCTCGCTTATGTGGGTGAAAATATCGACCAATTTGCGCAGGACACGACGATTTTATTGTATTACACAGTTTTGCTTACCATGCGGGACGAGAGCAATCCGATGCACTACGAGCGGCTCAAGGATATGCTGACCAACAGCATCGACAAGCTGACGCCGGATGAAGCCTATGAGTTGTATAATTTTGCCAACAATTACTGTATTCGCCAGATTCAGCAAGGCAACAGCCTGTACCAACGGGAGTTGTTCAACCTGTACCAGCAGGGACTAAAAGCAGATTTGCTGCTGACCAACGGCCTGATCTCGGAATGGGATTACAAAAACATCACCACGCTCGGCAGTAATCTGAAGGAATTTGAATGGACGGAACAGTTTTTGCAGGATTATAAGGACAAATTGCTCGCTTCGCGTCGGGAAAATGCCTATAATTACAACCTGGCAAATTTGTACTACAATAAAAGAATGTACGACAAGGCGCTGGAAGTGCTGCGCGATGTGCAATTTACGGACGTGTTTTATCATTTGAATACAACCTTTTTGCAGTTGCGCATTTACTACGATCAAGATGACACCGAGGCATTTATGGGGTTGATCGAAACTTTTCGGATTTACGTCATTCGCAACCGAAAACTGACAACCGCCGAGAAAAAAGGCTATACCAATCTGCTTCGCCTGGCAAAAAATCTGGCGCAACTCAAGCACAATGCGTTCATGCTAACGAAAAAAGAGTACGAAGCCAAACTGCTGACCCTGCGCAAAAAAAT